>JAFPSR010000034.1 GCA_017413675.1 Clostridia bacterium
CCCCGTATGGATCAGGGCCGGAAGGTCCAGGTCCGCCATGATGCGGAACATGGCTACCGCATTGTCATCACCCAGATGGAATTTCTGAAAGTCCGGATGCAGTTTGACGCCACGAAGCCCCGCATCCCTGGCCTCGGTTAGGACTTTTTCAATCTGCGGATGGTCCGGGTGCATGGTTGCAAACCCGATAAACTGCGGATAATCCCTGCAGCTTGTGACAATGAACCGGTTGACGGATTCCACCCGTTCCGGCGTTACCGCAACGGAATGGACCAGCTGGCGGTCAATTCCCGCCTTCCTGTCAGCTTCCAGCAGGGTATGGACCGTTCCGTCCAGCTGCATGGGGATTTCGTAAAACTGTCCGATGGAAGCGGCAGCCTTCAGGGCAATCGCATCCGGGTAAATATGCACATGGGAATCTATTATCATCGGTTTACCTCTGTGTCCAAGTATAACTCCTTATACGATAGGGAGGGCGCAAGGCGTTGTCAAGGAAGTTTCTGTTATCTTCTCTTGTCAACTTTTGGAACGTTTGGAGGCAACCGTCTGTGCTTTATGCCGGATCAGGAACCGTACCCGGTCCATGGTTTTGGCATCAATCTTTGTTTTCACCAGCATCCCGTCCTCGTTGTAATCCACCCCGGTCACCTGTGTGTAGTCGTGGAGATAGGACAGGATATCCCCCCTGTCGTACGGAACGAGGATTGTTTCTTCGGATGCCAGGCTGGAGACGGCAATTTCAATGCCGTGCAGGAGTTCTTCCAGATTCCACCCTGTTTTGGCCGATACCGGGTATACCGATCCCTCGACCTGCGGCCGGACAGCCCCCGGGGCATCCGCCTTGTTGTAAACGAACAGCCTGGGTTTATCTCCCGCATGCAGGGAAACCAGGACCTCGTCCACCACCTGCCTGTGCATGTCCACAAACGGGGACGACGCATCCAGCACGATGAGCAGGAGATCCGCGTACATGGCTTCTTCCAGGGTGGAGCGGAAAGCGTCCACCAGGTCATGCGGAAGCTTATTGATGAATCCGACCGTATCCGTCAGAAGGCATGCCGTACCCCCGGGCAGCGTCAGCCGCCGGGTTATGGGATCCAGGGTGGCAAACAGCTGGTCCGCCACCAGGGCGTCGGACTGGGTAAAGGCATTCAGCAGCGTTGTCTTTCCCGCATTGGTATAGCCGACCAGCGCAATCACTTTCTGTTCCTGCCGGGTCCTGCGGGTTCTGCGCACATCCCGCTGGTTCTTGACCTGCTTGAGTTCCCTTTCAATGTCCGTAATCCTTCTGCGGATCCTTCTGCGGTCCGTTTCCAGTTTGGTTTCACCGGGGCCACGGGTCCCGATCCCGCCGCCCAGCCTGGAAAGTTCGGTTCCTTCCCCGAGAAGGCGCGGCAGCTGGTAGCGTAACTGCGCCAGTTCCACCTGCATCTTGCCTTCCGCGGTCTGCGCATGCTGGGCAAAGATATCCAGGATCAGACGGGTTCTGTCGATCACCCGGACTCCGAGCAGTTCTTCCAGGTTCCTTTCCTGCACGGCTGTAATCTCATCATCCACGATACACAGATTGCAGGATGAGCCCTGCAGGGCAAGCCGGAGTTCCTCCGCCTTCCCTTTCCCGATATAGGTCGCACTGTCCGGGGCAGCCCGGTTCTGGGCCACCTTCCCGATCACAACCGCCCCGGCGGTATCCGCAAGCTGTTCCAGTTCCAGCAGGGACGGATCCTCGTTGGAATCATACAGTCCCAGCAGGACCGCCCTCTCTTCCGTTTCGTTTTCCTTTTCCAGATAAAACAGTTTATCCGTCCCGGCGATCCGCTGGATCCACTCCTTATCCGGGATCCGGTCATAAGGGACCGGCGGGAGCAGGAGGAACGGATGTTCCGGGTCCTCCGGGTTCAGGAATGCCGTACTTATGGAGGTCGGACGGCCGTCAGCATCTACCGCCAGTGCCGACATGGCATCCAAACGGAGCTGGCGGAGACTGTTCAGGTCCGGATCCGACAATTCGGAGTCATCCACCGGATGGGTATGGATGCACCGGATCCCCGAAAGCCGGGCACTGCCCCTTCTTTCATTCATCGGACGAAGCGAAACGGTAGCGGCATCCCCGACGGAAACATCCAGGACCCGGCCCGCCCGGTTGATATAGACCGAGATTTCCCGGTTGATCTGGTGTGTCAATGCTGCCAGCATTTCCAGAAGTTCCGATGACGCAAACACATCCCGGTCGAGGACGATCTGATAAACTTCCTCGATCTTATCCAGGAGGGACCTGCGCAGGCCGGATAGATTTCCCTGTACTTTCTGCAATGTTTACGCTCCTTTTTTCCCAAACCAAAACCAGATAAAAGAAAAGCATGATACCAGGCTTCCCTGCGGCACCCGCACCATTCCGCTTATTGCTGCTGCCTTCCGACCCTGACAAGATTCACGGCGGTACGCTGCACAGGACCCGGTATCATGTAGGACAAGTATAGCAAAGATCCCGTTCTTTGACAAGTTGCCTTTGCAAGTTCTTTCCCCGGTCTGTCCTGTCTTTTCCCGTCTTTCCGGTGCGCATGGTGAAACAGGGTAAAATAGGATTGCAATCCCCATTCGATCGTGGTATGTTTAAAAAAAACCTACGGAGGTATATGTATGGCAAACGATAAAGATGCTGCTATTCTCGATGCCTATAAAGAGAATACAGAAAAAGTTACCATTGACACCAGCCGCAAAGTCCGTATCGGTATCATCGGCACGGGCTGGATCGCAGATGCCCATATCCGCAGTTATCTGAATCAGCCTGACGTGGAAATCGTCGCCGGCGCTGACCTGATTCCCGGAAAAGCCGCTGCTTTCTTCAAAAAGCATGGTGTGGAAAATGTAAAGCTTTACAACAGTCATGCTGAAATGCTTGCCGACAAGAGTCTGAAACTCGACGCGGTCAGCGTATGTACCTATAACCAGCAGCATGCCCGCTGCGCCATCGATTCCCTGGATGCGGGTCTTTGCGTACTGCTTGAAAAGCCCATGTGCGTAACCCTGGAACAGGCCATTGAAATCTGCCGCGCCGAGAAGCGCAGCGGAAAGATGCTTTCCCATGGTTTCCAGCCCCGTTTCGATGCCAACATGCAGATGATCGGCAAGATCGTCCGCTCCGGCGAGCTGGGTGAGATCTACTACATCCAGACCGGCGGCGGCCGCCGCCGCGGCATCCCCACGCCGTACGGCACCACCTTCATTGAGAAAGATACTGCCGGCATCGGCGCCCTGGGCGACATCGGCTGCTATTCCCTGGACGTTGTCCTGAACGCGATCGGCTATCCGAAGCCCCTGACCGTAACCGGTTACAAGACCGCGAAATTCGGCACCCGTCCCGAGTATTATCCCACGCATCCCGAGTATGCCAAGAAATTCAGCGTAGATGACTTCGCTGCAGCTTTTGTCCGTCTGGAAGGCGGCATTATCCTGGACTTCCGTATTGCATGGGCAATGAACCTGGACACCCCCGGTGACACCATCATCATGGGCACCAAGGGCGGATTGCGCATTCCTTCCACGGATTGCTGGAACGGCACCGTCGGCGGCCCCATGAAGATCTATCATGAAGTAGCCGGCAGCCAGGTCGAAACCGTAATCCCGATCATCGAAGACAAGGGTCCCGGCCTCTTCGACCGGAAGATCCGTACTTTCCTCGATGCCGTGAAGACCGGCGGTCCTGCCCCCATCCCGTCCAGCCAGATCCTGTACAACCAGGCAATTCTGGATGGCATTGCCAAGTCCAGTGACCTCGGACGCGAAATCGAAATCGTGATCCCTGAAATCTAGTCCATCTTGGAACACGGCGCTTCCAAACCGGGAAGCGCCGTATTTTCAATCTATTTCATTCATTCAAACATCCACATCGAACCGATTCGGAGGTAAACATGGAAAAATCCCGTTATGAAAGTCCTTTCTCCAGCCGTTATTCATCCAGGGAGATGGAATATCTCTTCTCCCCTGACATGAAATTCCAGACCTGGCGGAAGCTGTGGGTCGCCCTGGCGGAAAGCGAAATGGAATTGGGTCTGCCCATTACCCAGGCACAGATCGACCAGCTCCGGGAACATATTGAGGATATCGATTATGAAGCAGTAGCCAGAAAGGAACGAGAAATCCGGCACGATGTCATGGCCCACGTTTATGCATACGGGCTCGTCTGTCCGGATGCCAAAGGGATCATCCACCTGGGAGCAACCTCCTGCTATGTCACGGACAACACGGATGTCATTATTTATGCGGAAGGATTACGCCTCCTGCGGCGGAAGATCGCAACCGTTGTCAAACAGCTCTGCGATTTTGCCATGAAATACCGGGCCCTCCCCACACTGGGTCTGACCCATCTGCAGCCTGCCCAGCTGGTTACCGTCGGCAAGAGGGCCACGCTCTGGGCGCAGGATTTGATTTCAGACATGGATGATCTGGATTATGTGCTTTCCTCCCTGCGTCTTTTAGGGAATAAGGGAACCACCGGAACACAGGCCAGTTTCCTGGATCTGTTCGACGGCGACGGAAGCAAAGTCGACCTGCTTGAGGAAAAGATCTGCCGGAAAATGGGATTTGATAAATGTTTTGTCGTCAGCGGCCAGACCTATCCCCGGAAGCTGGACAGCCGGGTAATCCATGTTCTGAGCGGGATTGCCCAGAGTGCCTACAAGTTCAGCAACGATGTCCGCATCCTGCAGAGCAAGCACGAAATGGAAGAACCTTTTGAGAAAACACAGGTTGGTTCTTCGGCCATGGCCTACAAACGGAATCCCATGCGCAGCGAACGCATTTCCTCCCTGGCCAGGTATGTCGTTGCGGACGCTTTGAACCCGGCAATCACCGCCAGTACACAGTGGATGGAACGGACACTGGATGACAGTGCAAACAAGCGTATTTCCATGTCCGAAGCCTTCCTTGCCACAGACGCCATACTGGAACTGTACCTGAATGTCTCCCGCGGCCTGGTTGTTTATGACAAGGTCATCGCGAAGAATGTTTCTGAAAACCTGCCGTTTATGGCAACCGAAAACATCCTGATGGATGCAGTAAAGCGCGGCGGCGACCGGCAGGCACTCCACGAGAAAATCCGCACCTATTCCATGCAGGCTTCCCACCGGGTTTACGAGGAAGGTTTATCCAACAACCTGATGGAATCCCTTCTTAACGATCCCGCATTCGGACTTAAGGAAGAAGATATCCAAAAGGCCATGAACGCTTCCGCCTATATTGGGCGCTGTGTCGAACAGGTAGAACACTTTGTCAACGATTATGCCGCTCCCTACTTCAAAGACGCGGAAGAGATCGATTCACAGCTTCACGTATAACAATACGGTTTATATACCATCTGTTTTTCTCCTGTCATCCAAATCACTGCTGAAAGTGGTCAGAACAGTACTGCAGGAGATCCGATTTACCTGCAATATTCGTTGGCATAGAAAGGCGTACCGCAGATGATTTCTGCGGTACGCCTGTGTTTTGTTAATAGAGGATTTTTACTGTTTTGACACAATACGCAAGGAGGAACATTTCGACAAACCTGAATTCTTGTATGCTCCG
>JAFPSR010000035.1 GCA_017413675.1 Clostridia bacterium
TCAGTTCGTTCTCTTCTTCGGTCATCGCGTTGGGCGCGGCCTTGTCGAAGATGCCGAGGTTGTCCTGCAGCTGTTCCATGGTGGAGACACCGCTCAGGATAACGGCGACTTCGGGACGGTTGTAGACATAACGGAAAGCCCATTCCACCTGGCTACGCTGTACCGGGAAGTTATCATACAGGTCCTTGACTTCCTTGGGAAGACGGCCGGCCAGAGCACCGCCGCGCAGCGGCTCCATGATGACCAGCGGTACACCCTTTTCGCCGGCGTACTTGACACCTTCCAGACCGGGCTGGGAATTGGTGACTTCGTCCAGAATGTTGAACTGCATCTGTGCCATTTTCCAGTCGTCGTAACAATCCAGGATTTCCTTGAGACATTCGAAATTGTCGTGAATGGAGAATGCGGGATACAGGATTTTGCCCTTTTCAATCATGCGGTTGAGGAAATCCAGCAGTTCATCCTTCTTGGGGAAGAAACGTTCCCGGTTCAGGGAATGCAGCAGGTAGAAATCCAGATGGTCCGTGCCCAGACGGCGCAGGGTGGTATCCAGTTCTTCTTCCCAGTTGTCGGTGACCCAGATGGCCAGCTTGGAAGCCAGCTTGACCTTGTCACGGAAAGGCTTTACGGCTTTGCCGAGGGCCGGTTCGCTCAGGCCGTCATGATAAACATAGGCGGTATCAAAATAGTTTACGCCGTTTTCATAGGCATGACGGATCATACGGATGGCTTCTTCTTCGTCTACGGGCGGACGCTTGCCGGGTTCCGCGACACCCTTCGTGGGGAGACGCATGCAGCCCATGCCGAATGTGGAAATATCAAATCCGAGTTTTCCAAAAGGACGATATTGCATAGATGAACCTCCTTATACGAATACATTCGTATCCAGTTTACTATAAATTGATTATATCATACCTGTGCAACCCCCGTCCGTTAAGGAAAAAAGGATGTTTTGCATTGCGGGATTCCGGAAGGAGGGGATATGCTGTCACACCGACTGATCATCCTGCCAGGTGCCGTTGGAAATTTGACAAAGCCCGGCAGAGCCAATATCATAAACCTATATGAAAAGACCTGCAAGGAGTTCCCGGGGAAACCCGATGGATGGAAAGGAAGAGGCATGTATCCTGGAAAGATAACGGATATTGAAGGACTGAAACTGAAGCATCTGCAGGATGAACAGGCCAGGACCGGCGTAAGTGTCCTGCTTTGCCCGGACGGGGCAGTTGCCGGTGTGGATGTCCGCGGGGCAGCACCCGGAACCAGGGAAACCGATCTGCTCCGTTCTGAAAACATGATCCAGAAGATTCACGGGGTTGTGCTGACCGGCGGATCCGCATTCGGACTGGCAGCTTCGGACGGCGTCATGCGGGCACTGGAGGAGAAAGGTATCGGTTTTGATACGCATGTTGCCCGGGTCCCAATCGTCTGTTCCGCTGTCCTTTTTGACCTGGGGATAGGTTCTTCATCTGTCCGGCCGGATGCCCGGATGGGATACCGCGCAGCGAAGCTTGCCCTGGAAGGGCCATCGGATGAGACCCAGGGGCCGGTCGGGGCTGGCTGCGGAGCGACTGTGGGCAAGATGATCCCGGGTGCTGTCCCGCAGAGAAGCGGGATCGGCATGGCCAGTATGCAGCTGCCCCATGGGGGCACGGTAGCTGCCATGGTTGCTGTGAATGCCGCCGGAGATGTGGTGCATCCGCTGACCGGGGATGTACTGGGCTGCGGCACTGTGGACGGGAAACGGGTGACAGCCCTGCCGCAGATCCTGGGGGAGGGGGCATCTGCCTCCCGGGAAGGGAGCAATACCACGATCGGGGTCGTGGCCACGGATGTAGCCCTGACCAAACCGGAAGCCAACCGACTGGCAACAGCTGCGCATGATGGATATGCACTGGCAATCCGGCCGGTCCATACCATGCATGACGGGGATACGATCTTTGCCTTGTCTGCGGGGGAAAAGAAAGAAAATATCGTGGTGCTCCAGGCGGCTGCCGTTGAAGTGGTCTGGAGAGCCATTGTGAACGCGGTTACTGCATCGGGAAAAGAAGATGCTCCCGGAATGCGGAAAGAAAGAAGAACGGAAATCCTCTCCGCACAGACGATGCGTGCACTGCTCCCGGTAAGGCGGCGGGAAGCCCATAAAGGAGAAGCGGGACATGCACTTCTGATTGCCGGGAAAAGGGGAATGGCCGGAGCAGCGCTTCTGTGCGTAAAGGGCGCGCTGCGTGGCGGAGCCGGACTGGTGACGGCTGCGGTTCCTGCAGATTCCGTTGGACCGGTTCTCCAGAACAGTGCTCCTTCTGCCATGGTCCTTCCGCTCCGGGAGACTGGGACCGGGGAGATGGAAGGCAGTAAAGAACTTTATGCTTTCCTGACGAAGGCATCTGCGGTCGGGATCGGCTGCGGGATGGGAACCGGGAACGGTGCTTCCGCCATACTGGAAATGGTTCTGAACAGGAAAATACCGACCGTACTGGATGCGGATGCACTCAATCTTGTGGCCGCTTCCGAAGAATTGAGAAAACTGCTGCACGGGAAATGTGTTCTTACGCCCCATCCTGGAGAAATGGCCAGACTGCTGGGCAGACCGGTAAAGGACCGGATACAGGATGCGCTTCTGCTCAGCCGGGAATGCGGGGTGACGGTGCTCCTGAAAGGAGCGGATACTATCATCGCTTCCCCGGACGGGACATGGAAGCAGAATCCCACGGGATCTCCTGCCATGGCAACCGGTGGCAGCGGGGACGTACTCACGGGAATAATTACAGCCCTGCTCTGTCAGGGACTGGCTCCATTTGAGGCTGCCTGCTTGGGGGCGTACTGGCATGGATTGGCAGGCGAGAAAGCACAGGAGAAGGAAGGCCTTCTCAGCGTCACTTCCATGGACATTGCGGACAGCCTGGGAGCAGCCTGGAAACAGCTCTCCAATGGGTAAAGGAAGGAAATAAGAAGGAACCAGACAGGATCTGGAAGGAGTATTTATGCGTTTGCTTCTCAGAATTGCCAAAGAGGCGAAAAAATATACCGGGATGCTCTGCATCGCGGTGCTCAGTACACTTTGCCTGACCGGGATTAACCTGGCTGTGCCGAAAGTGCTTACGGCAATGACAGCCCGTGTGGAAACCGGGGTAACCCCGGAAAAACTGAGGGAAATCCTATGGCTGGCCGGTTTGCTGACAGCTCTTTACCTATTGCGGATCCTGTTCCGCTTCCTTTCCAATTATATGGCACATAAGCCGGCGTGGAACCTTGTGGAAGACCTGCGTGTCAAACTGTACACGCATATCCAGTACAGTGCCATGCGCTTCCTGAAAGACAGGCAGACCGGGGACCTGATGAGCCGAATCGTCAATGACACGGAACTGTTTGAACGTCTGTTTGCACATTTGATCCCGGAGATGATCACCAACGGGATTACACTGGTCGGCGTTACGGCAATCATCTTTACCATCAACACCCGTCTGGCATTGATGACCTGTATTCCGATCCCGCTGATTCTGGGATTCGGCGTCTTCTTTGCGCGCAAGATCCGGCCGATCTTCCGGGAAACACAGCAGGCTGTTGCGTCGCTGAACGCCAGGCTGCAGGACAATATTACTGGCATGCAGGAAATCCAGGCGTTCTGTCAGGAAGAAGGGGAAATCGAGAACGTCCGTGAGGCAGCGAAACAATTTACCTTTTACAATCTTCTGGAGCTGAAATACAGTGCCTTCTTCCATCCGACGGTGGAGTTTCTGACAGCGATCGGGAATATCATCATCGTTGCGTTCGGTGGTGTGCTGGCGTTTTACCAGCAGCTCAGTGTATCGGATATCGTGGCCTTCCTTCTGTATCTGAGCATGTTCTATGCCCCGATCACGGGCTTGACCAACCTGCTGGAGCAGTCCCAGCACGCCCTTGCTGGTGCGGAACGGGTCCTGAACATCCTGGATACGCCGGTGGAAATCAAAGACGCCCCGGATGCTGTGGAACTGCGCAATGTCCGTGGGGAAATCGAATATGACCACGTCTCCTTCGGATATGACAACCACCCGGTCCTTGCGGATATTTCCTTCCATGCACAGCCGGGGCAGATGATCGCCCTGGTGGGCCCGACAGGGGTCGGTAAAACGACCATTACCCAACTGCTCTCCCGTTTCTATGATCCGGATGAAGGAAGCGTGAAAATAGACGGGAAGGATGTACGCGGGGTGAAGCTGTCTTCCCTGCGAGGGAATATCGGGATGGTGATGCATGACGCGTTCCTGTTCAATGGGACGGTGGCAGAGAATATCAGCTACGGCAAGCCGGACGCTTCCCGGGAAGAAATCGAGCAGGCAGCAAAGAAAGCGCACATCCATGACGATATCATGGAAATGCGCAACGGCTACGATACACAGGTCGGGGAACGAGGAACCAAACTGTCCGGCGGGCAGAAACAGAGAATTGCGATTGCCAGAGCGGTGCTCTGCCGGTCACCGATCCTGGTCCTGGATGAGGCTACCGCGTCGGTAGATGTGGAAACGGAAATGGAAATCCAGGAAGCCATTGCGGAGATTGCAGGCCAGTGCACGATTATTGCCATTGCGCACAGACTGTCCACGGTCCGCAGGGCGGATACGATCCTGGTGCTGGAAAAAGGACAGATTGTCCAGCAGGGCTCCCATGACCAGCTGCTTGCGGAGGATGGATTATACCGAAGAATGTGTCTGGCACAGGAACAGGGAGCCAGGATTTCCGCTTAAGACGGGTAGACTTGTATGCGCAGTGCCCGTGTGAGATAATGGGAGGGGAATGCATGATCCGGAATGTGGTATGGGACTGGAATGGGACGCTGCTTGACGATGTGGAAGCCTCCCTGGTTTCCGTCAATGATATGCTGGATTCCTTCTCGATTCCCCCGATCACCCTGGAAACGTATTATACCTATGTGGATACCCCGATATCCCGCTTTTATGAGCACCTGTTTGACCTGGAAAAAATGCCGATGAGCCGGCTGGCTCCTCTGTTCCGGGAACGTATGGCTGCCCATGCAGATCAGATCGGTCTGATGGAACATGCCAGGGAAACCGTTGCTTGTCTTGCTGACGCGGGGATCCGCCAGTGGATCATCTCTTCTGCCAGAGAGGAATCTATTCTCCGGGATCTGGATATGTTCGGGATTCAAAACTACTTTGAAGATGTACTCGGGGAAAGCAATGATTATGCGGGCAGCAAGATTGAACGGGCAGTTGCCTATTTCCGCAGTCATGACCTGCAGGGAAAGGAAAGCCTTGTGATCGGGGATACCCTCCATGACCTGGACCTGGTAGATGCACTTACAGCCCGATGCCTGCTCTTTGCAAAAGGGCATCAGGGAAAAGCAATCCTGCAGGGACACGGGGTTCCCGTGCTGAATAGTCTCGAGGAACTCCTGCCTTATGTCCGGCAGGTTTCGGAATAAGAGAAACGGAGGCATACGAATGCCGCAGAAAAAAGAAGTGAAGATGCTCGCACAGAATCGGAAAGCGCGACATGATTATTTTATCCTGGATACCCTGGAGGCCGGTATTGAGCTGAGCGGGACGGAAGTGAAATCCCTGCGTGCCGGCAGACTGAATCTCCGGGACAGTTATGTTTTTATCCGTAATGGGGAAGCAATCCTGGAAGGAATGCATATTTCCCCGTACGAAAAGGGGAATATATTCAATAAAGACCCGATGCGCTCCAGAAGGTTGCTTTTGCATAAACAGGAGATCCGTAAGCTGAATGCACAGGTAATGCAGCAGGGGTATTCCATTGTCCCCCTGTCCGTTTATCTCTCCCATGGGCTTGTGAAGGTGGAGATAGCCCTGGTCAAAGGGAAGAAACTGTATGACAAGCGGCAGGATATTGCCGGACGGGATGCGGAGCGGGAAATCGAACGCCACATGAAGGCAGAACGGCTCGCATAAGAATACAGGCCTGCTGTACAGCAGGCTTTTTCTTATCAGAGGTTGGATGGTATGGATCTGAAAACACTGGAGGAACAACGTAATGGGGAAACGTAAGACAGGGGGCAGTGTGCGGATCGGCGTGTCTGTCGATCTGGGGACTACGGCAATGGCGTTTTCCCTGCTGGATCTGGACACTGGATGTCACCTGGCAGAAAGAAATAGGGAAAACCCGCTTTCTGTCTATGGCGTGGATGTCCTGTCCAGATTGGAAAAAAGCATACACGGGGCCAGGGAAAAGATGCGGGAGCTTCTCGTAGAAACCCTGCAGGCCTGTATCCGGGACCTGATTGGGGATGTATTCCCGGGAAAATCCAGTCTCATGAGTCCGGAATACGTTGTGGTCACGGGTAATACAGCTATGCTGAGTCTCCTGACCGGACAGGATGTCCGGGGGATGGAGGTATTTCCGTTCCGTGTAAAAGAACGGTTTGGAATTGAATCTACCGGGTTGTTTCCTGCTTTTCCGGATACCCGGGTCTATCTGCCGCGGTGCGTCAGCGCGTTCCTGGGGGCAGATCTGATCTGTGCCCTGCTTGCTTCCCGTCTGCAGGAGAAACCGCAGCCGGCAATCTTGTTGGATATCGGCACCAACGGGGAAATTGCGCTTTATACTCCGGACAGGATAAACTGCAGTTCGGTTCCGGCTGGTCCGGCCTTTGAGGCGGTGCATCTGTCCTGCGGAATGCAGGCAGGTCCCGGAGCAGTGCTGCATGTCTCTCTGCAGGGGGGAATCCCTGCCCTGGCAGTACAGGACGGGGAAGCCCCGAAAGGGATCTGCGGATCGGCAGCGCTCGATATCTTGTCTCTCTTGCGAAAGTGGAAACTGATGGATTCGACCGGCCAGTTGCTTCTCGGAATGGATGGATATGGGACCCTGGTCCGTGAACAAAACGGGGAAAAGGTGTTCATGCTCCCGGGAACAGACCTGCATCTTTCCCAGAAGGATATCCGTGCTTTGCAGGCCGCCAAGGCTGCTGTTCGGGCGGCGGTGGAAACACTTCTGGAAATCGAAGGGATCCGGAGCAGTGATATCCAAACGGTATTGCTGGCCGGCGCCTTTGGGTCTGCACTGTATCCGGAAAGCCTGGCAGGAACGGGACTTTTGCCGGAAGATCTGGCTGTCCGGTGTGTACAGATCGGGAATGCTGCGCTCCACGGAGCGGAAGAAATGCTCCTATGTCCGAAAAAACGGGATGCGGGTAAGCTGCTGGCAGCACAGATACGTGCTGTATCCCTGATGCATACAGACGGATTTGCAAAATGTTACCTGAAGTATATGTCCTTCTCCGATTAAGAACCGAATCAGCGGAAGAAATCCGTGTTATGCATGTAGAACTGCCCCGGATAAAGTGTCCGGGGCGGTAGTTTGTTCACGGCAGAAAGTACAGAATCAGGTGTAGGTCTTAATGATTTCCTCGGCAACTTCCCGGCGCGAAATACACCGGTCCATCGCCTGCTTTTCGATATAGCGGTGTGCTTGCGGTTCTTCCATTTTCAGTTCCGAAATCAGAACCCATTTGGCACGGTTGACAAGGCGGATCTCTTCCATTTTTTCTTCCACGGAAAGGGTTTTCTGTTCCATGCTGCGAAGCCGTTCCTTGGCGCTTTCCATCCAGCTGAGGGCTGTGGTCAGGACCGGTAGGGACAGCGGTTTCGAGAGAACAAAAACGCCCCGTGGAGATACCCTTTCAAAGATGTCATCATAGAGTTCCGCACGAATTATCAGGACAACGACGGATCCGGGGGACCTGGCTGCATCTACGGCGAAACGGATGCCGGTTTCATCGGAAAGGGGTGCGTTGATGACCAGGAAATCAAATTCCTGGTCGTTCCAGATCCGCCTGGCTGCACTGATATTGTCCACAAAGCGGACGGGATGATAATGCGTCTCAGCCATCAGGGAGGAAAGTGTGGTATTCAGTTTTTCTGCAGAGGATACTACGAGGATGCTGTAGGTTCGCTCTTTCAGACTCATAACCGTATTTTTTCTCCAGAAGATTACTGATGGCCGTCACAATAGATGGACAGGATGTCCGATGGGATATAAGTTTGGATAAATGTGCTGGAATATGCAGCTCTGCAGGCTTCTGTCAGGGTTCCCGGCAGTTTTTCAAAACCGGATAAAGTTTTCAGGTCTGCAGTGTAGAAGTTGAAATCCGCAGCCTCCGCAAGAGGCAGGCTGTTTCGGATGCCGTCCAGGCAGGCATAGATCATCAGGGTATAGGCAATATAGGGGTTCGCACCCGGATCGGGGGAACGGACTTCGGCACGGCGGTATTCCCCTTCCGCAGCGGGGACACGTACGAGCTGGGAACGGTTCTCTGCAGACCAGGAGACATAGCCCGGGGCCTTATAACTGCCGAGCCGCCGGTAGGAATCTTCCGTAGGATTCAGGAAAACGGACATATCCCTGACGTGGGACAGGATTCCTGCAATCATATGCGGGAAAAGCGCCTTGTCAAAAGGATTCATGGAGATGTTGATATGGAAACTGTTGCCCGGGGTATTCCCTAACGGTTTGGGAGAAAAGTCGGCATACAGGCCGTTGCGGTTTGCAACGGTTTTGACGACCCGCTGGAACATCTGGGCATGGTCAGCCGCGCTGAGGGCATCGGAAAAACGGAAGTCTATCTCATTCTGTCCCGGCCCTTCCTCATGATGGGAACTCTCCGGATGAATCCCCATCTGTTCCAAAGTCAGGCAGATTTCCCGGCGGACGTTTTCCCCGTGGTCTTCCGGGGCGATATCCATGTAACCGGCTTCATCACAGGGGGTGGAGGTTGGTTTCCCGTTCTCATCCAACAGGAAGAGATAGAATTCCTGCTCGGAGCCGAATGTGAATGTGATCCCGGCTTTTTCCGCGTCTGCAATTGCCTTTTTCAGGAGAGAGCGTGTATCGGCACAGAATGGTGTACCATCGGGATATGTAATGGAAGAGAGCATTTGGATTACGCGTCCGTGTTCCGGCCGCCAGGGAAGGGGCATCAGGGTGTCCGGTTCGGGATGCAGCAGCAGGTCGCTGCGGGTTTCATCCCCAAATCCGGCAATGGAAGACGCATCAAATGCAATGCCGTACTCAAAGGCTCGCGGCAGCTCATCCGGCATGATGGAGATGTTTTTCTGTTTTCCGAATACATCGCAGAATGCAAGCCGTATAAACTTGACATCCTCCTCCATGACGTACTGGATCACTTCGTCCTTTGTGTACTTCATCTTGTTGTCCTTCCTTTATCTCTGATATGATGTTTTTCAGTTGCTTAATTGGGTACATACATCCGTTTGTACGGGTTCTGGGTATCCGGTGTAACCACGGTAAAGGGAGAAGAGAGGATCTGTTCCGGGTCATATCCGAACTGTTCACAGAATGCCCGGATATAGGGGCTGATTTCCTGCAGGTCATCCCCGTCCGCGGATTTCGCGGTCACCTGTTCCGGGAATACGACATTCTGGCAGTCGGAACGAAGGAACATTTTGCCCCCGTGCATCCCCGTGCAGGGGAAATGCCCTACAATCGGACCGTCGGGGTTCTGCAGATTTAAAACGATGATCAGGCCCCCGGCCTGGTATTCTCCCAAAAAACTGCCCGCTCTGCCGCCGATTACAATGACGGGGAATTTGTCCTGATAGGCCTTCATGTGGATGCCGGAACGATATCCCGCATTCCCGCGGACGTAGATTTTTCCGCCCCGCATGGCATAGCCGGCAGCATCCCCGATATTCCCATGCACGATGACAGTCCCGTCATTCATGGTATCGCCAACGGCATCCTGTGCATTTCCGCGGACAACGATGGTTGCACCGTTCAGATAAGCGGCGAGTGCATTGCCGGGGATCCCGCAGATCTCGATGGTTTTTCCACTCATTCCGGCGGCGATGAATCTCTGCCCGCGGCATTCTGTAATGGTACAGTCATCCCCGGCCTGCCGGATTGCTTCGTTGAGCGCCTTATGATCCAATCCGCTTGCATGAATGAATGACATATTATACCACACCTCCGAACTTTCTGCTACGAATGTCTGCCGGGAAGGCGGCCATGGAGGCGGCTTCCTTCAGCATCTCGAAATTGAGGGAGGACAAAGGTGTCCTTTCCCGGATCATGGATGTATAAATACCGGCCCGCTCCTCATGGCCGATCAGGATGAATCCTTTCAGAAGGTCATCTGCCGTATACAGCCGTTTCAGGGAGTGATCCGTTCTTTCCTCATACAGTGTGCCGGTATAGGTTCCGGCCGTCATGATATGCAGTCCGAAGAAAGAGATGGAGTTCATGGGGATGCTGTTGCTGAAATCCGCAGATCCGCCTGCCATGTTGATCCCTGCCGTACGGCCCTGCATGGCGGCATTCGGAAGGATGGCCATGACTTTGACCTGGCCGGAGGAGATGTCTTCGGCTTGCGTACAGTCACCCGCGGCGTAGATCCCGGGGATGGATGTCTGCATACGGGAATCCACGATGATCCCGCGTCCGGTTTCCCCGCCGATTTCCCGGAAGAGGGAAGTGCTGGCACGGACGCCGACCGCAAGGACCAAGACGTCAAAGTCAATCTGGTCCCCGCTGTTCATATACGCGGTACATCCCTCGAAACGGGACGCGCTGTCCCCGAGCAGGAAACGGATGCCTTTCTTTTCCAGATGGGTCTGGACCAGACCGGCGGAATCCGCATCCAGAATGCTGGAAAGAACACGGTCTGCAAGATCGCATACGGTTACCGAGGCGACGCGCTCCAGTATGCCTTCGGCGCATTTCAGGCCGATCAGGCCGGCGCCGACAATCAGGACGCGGGATGTTTCCCCGATGTTTTTTTCCAGGGCAAGCGCGTCATCCAGCGTCTGGAAAGTCTGTCTGCAGGGAACCGTATCCAGGCCGGCCATGGGCGGGACAAAGGGAGAGGATCCTGTTGCCAGACAGAGGGCATCGTAAGGAAGGACGGTGCCATCCTGCAGAAGGATGCTTTTTTCCTCCGGGTAGATTTTCACAGCCTTTTGGCCGGTGAGAAGCCGGCACCCCATCCGTTCGTAGAATCCGGGATCCCGGTAGTAGATATGCTCCAGGTCTGTTTTTCTCTCCAGATAGTAGGAAATCAGGGGACGGCAGTAAACGGGATGGTTTTCCTCGGACAGGACGGTGATCTCCCCATCCGGATCCTGGGAGCGGATGCCTTCCAGGCAGTGGATTGCGGCAACTCCGTTGCCGACGATGACATACCGTTTCACAAAGCTTCACCTCGTTCCTCATAGACAATGGCGCGGTTCGGGCAGCCGAGGACACAGGCAGGTTCCCCGACAGTATTCTTCAGACACAGTTCGCATTTCTGCATGATGCCGTCTTCCCCGGGCGCCAGGGCGCCGTAGGGACAGACGAGGATACAGGTATAGCACCCCACACAGCGTTCCCGGTCGATCCTGATGACCTCCCCGTCACGGGAAAGGGCGCCGGCAATACAGCTTTTCACACAGATCGGGTCCCGGCAGTGTCTGCACGAAACCGCATAGGTGACGGAATCCGTTTCTTCGATATGAATTCTCGGATAGATCGGCCTGCCCTTCAGGGCAAGGGCCATATTGCTCAGGCCGGAGTTGGCAAAGGCACAGTTATATTCGCACAGGTGACAGCCCAGGCACCATTGTTCATTGACATAGACTCGTTTCATGTTTATTCACCCGCATGGGAGATTCCCAGAATCTCCAGTTCTTTCTCATTCAGTCCTACACCGCGCAGCATCAACCGGTTGCCACGGAGCGCTTCAATGGAGTTGATGCCCATACCCCCGATCAGTTCCATGATTTCGTGCTTCCAGGCCGTGATCAGGTTCACAAGGCGTTCGGAGCCGATATCCGGGTTCAGCCGCTTGACCAGATCCGGACGCTGGGTGGCAATTCCCCAGTTGCACTTGCCGGTTTGACAGGTCCTGCACAGATGGCAGCCCATGGCCAGCAGGGCGGCGGTTGCGATATAGCAGGCGTCCGCACCCAGCGCGATTGCCTTGACAACGTCGGAAGCGCTCCGGATAGATCCGCCGACGACCAGGGAAACCTGGTTCCGGATCCCTTCATCGCGAAGACGCTGGTCCACGGAGGCCAGGGCCAGTTCGATGGGAATCCCGACATTGTCACGAATCCGTGTGGGAGCCGCGCCGGTTCCGCCCCGGAAGCCGTCGATCGCGATAATATCGGCTCCGCTGCGGGCGATCCCGCTGGCAATGGCGGCGATATTATGAACGGCAGCCACCTTGACAATGACGGGCTTTTTATATTCGGTAGCTTCCTTCAGGGAATAGACCAGCTGCCGGAGGTCTTCGATCGAGTAGATATCATGATGGGGCGCAGGGGATATGGCATCGGATCCTTCGGGGATCATACGCGTCCGGGACACATCCCCGACAATCTTGGCGCCGGGAAGGTGGCCGCCGATTCCAGGTTTGGCACCCTGTCCCATTTTGATTTCCACGGCGGCGCCCGCTTTCAGATAATCTTCATGCACGCCGAAGCGTCCGCTGGCAACCTGCACGATCGTATTCGGTCCATAACAGTAGAAATCCTCATGCAGACCCCCTTCCCCGGTGTTATAGAGAATACCCAGTTCGGTTGCCGCTCTTGCCAGGGAAGAATGGGCGTTGTAGCTGATGGAGCCGTAACTCATGGCTGAAAACATGATCGGGACGGAAAGGCTGATCTGCGGCGGAAGATCATGCAGGATCTTTCCGTCCGGGCCCCTCTGGATTTTCCCGGGTTTCTTGCCGAGGGTCACATGGGTTTCCATCGGTTCCCGAAGAGGATCTATGGACGGGTTGGTTACCTGGGAGGCATTGATCAGAATCTTGTCCCAGTACACCGGGAGCGGTTTCGGATTCCCCATGGAAGACAGGAGCACACCGCCGCTGGAAGCCTGTTTATAGACTTCCCGGATCGTATCATTCTGCCAGTTGGCGTTCTCCCGGAAGGTGCAGTCACTCCTGACGATTTTCAGTGCTCTGGTAGGACACAGGGATACACAGCGCTGGCAGTTCACGCATTTGGTTTCATCACTGATCATAATGCCCCTGTCTGCGACATAAGAGTGGACTTCATTGGAACACTGTCTTTCACAGACCCGGCAGGTGATGCAGCGGTTTTCATTGCGGACGACCTCAAATTCAGGATAGATGAAATCGATACCCATTAATATGTACCTTCTTTCACAGTGACGATCACGGGCTCCCCGCCTTCCGGGGACCAGATGTTTTCGGCATCCGGTTCCATCGTGCGGATGGCAGCCTCTTCACTGGCGATAAATACCAGATCCTTCTTTTCTCCGACCACCATGGAGCGAAGTTTCAGCCGGTCGTTCAGGGCCATCAGCCCGCCGGTATATCCCAGAACAATGGAGAACGGGCCGGTAATCAAGAGGCTTGGGAATACGGTGCGCAAATAGGTAAACAGCTCCTTCTTTGCAGGATCCTGTTCTCTGTCGATTGTGCTCCAGAACGGGGCTGCGATGACGCCTGCGGCTTCCTGCAGGGACAGCCCCTGTACACGTACCAGATAATCCAGGATGTAGGTAATGACTTCGGTATCGGTCTGCAGTGTGCATTTATACCCGAACATTTCAATGAAGCGGCGGTTGGCATCATAGGAAGAGATTTCACCGTTGTGCACCACGGAGTAATCCAGCAGGGTGAAAGGATGTGCACCGCCCCACCAGCCCGGGGTGTTTGTGGGGTAACGCCCGTGGGCTGTCCAGGAATAGCCCTCATATTCATCCAGCTGGTAGAAACGGCCTACGTCTTCCGGGAAACCGACAGCCTTGAAGGTTCCCATGTTCTTCCCGCTGGAGAAAACGTAAGCACCTTCCGTTTCGGTATTGATTTTCATGACAGCCCGCGCAATCAGCTCCTTATCATCCAGCTGCAGGTTTCTCAGCATGGAGCCCAGCGGGGCGACGAAGTACCTCCAGATGATCGGTTCATCCGTAATTTCGGGGATGGTGCTGGTCGGGATCCGTTCGGAGTGGACGATCTCGAAATATTCCTTCAGATAGATCTCACAGTCCCTGCGGGAAGACTGGCTGTCAAAAAACAGGTGCAATGCATAGAAATCTTTATAATTGGGATAAATCCCGTAACCCGCAAACCCGCCGCCGAGACCGTTGGAGCGGTCATGCATCGGAGCCATGGCTTCCGTGATCATCTTTCCGGTCATTTTTCTGCCGTCCCTGGAGATCACGGCTGCGATTGCACATCCTGCCGGGATCCGGACCTGCCCTTCTTTCATCATATTTTGTCATCCTCTCTACAAAAGAAAGGCGCTCATTCCCGCACACCGTCATGTACGAAAATGAACGCCTTTGCTCATTCCGATCCTATAATAGGAGGCTTCCTTCATTTTGTCAAGAAAATATTTTGAACCCGTCTGTTTTCTGCAGGATTCGTTTGCAAAAAAATGCAAAAAAAGGGGTTGACAGTGGGAAGGACATACGCTATACTTTCGATTCGTAAAGGCAAGGGCGTCTTTGAGGATTACACTCAAAGGCGCTCTTTCTTTTTGAAAAGAACAGAAAAATGAATACCAAAAGGCAAAGGCGTCTTTTGTTCTTGTACAAAAGGAGCCTCTGCCTTTACTTATTTTTCGGCGAAAAGGAGAAAGAACCATGAAAACAGTTGCGGATTATTTCGGAAGTCTCGTGTTTGATGACCGTGTTATGCGGGCAAACCTGGCAGCGGATGTATATGCTTCTCTTCGTAAAACCATTGACGAAGGAAGCGAACTGGATATCGGGGTTGCCAATGCGGTGGCACAGGCGATGAAGGACTGGGCTGTGGAGCACGGAGCCACTCATTTTACCCACTGGTTCCAGCCCCTTACCGGGATTACGGCGGAAAAACATGACAGTTTCATCTCCCCGTCCCCGGACGGCAGCGTCATCATGGAGTTTTCCGGGAAAGAACTGATCAAGGGAGAGCCGGACGCATCCTCTTTCCCGTCCGGCGGCCTGCGCGCTACTTTTGAAGCACGCGGATATACGGCATGGGACCCGACTTCCTATGCTTTCATCAAAGGAAAAACACTCTGCATTCCGACCGCTTTCTGTTCCTACGGCGGCCATGCCCTGGACAAGAAGACCCCGCTGCTCCGTTCCATGGAAGTGCTCAGCAAACAGGCAGTTCGAATCCTGCGTTTGTTCGGCAACGATACGGCCAAGCGCGTGGTTTCCTCGGTCGGACCGGAACAGGAATATTTCCTGGTGACCCGGGAAATGTACGAGAAGAGACCGGACCTGCGCTTTACCGGCAGGACCCTTTTCGGGGCGAAGCCGCCGAAAGGACAGGAACTGGATGACCATTATTTCGGGGTAATCAAACCGGGAGTTGCTGCTTTCATGGAAGACCTGAACGATGAACTCTGGAAGCTGGGCATCCTGGCCAAGACCGAGCACAACGAAGTTGCCCCGGCCCAGCATGAACTGGCCCCGATTTATTCCACAACGAACATCGCAACGGACCATAACCAATTGACCATGGAGATCATGCAGAAGGTTGCCGCGAAACACGGACTGGTGTGCCTGCTCCATGAAAAACCGTTCGCCGGCGTAAATGGCAGCGGAAAGCATAACAACTGGTCCATCGCCACGGACGCCGGACAGAACCTGCTTTCCCCCGGCGAGACCCCTTACGAGAACGCGCAGTTCCTGCTTTTCCTGTGCGCCGTCATCCAGGCTGTGGATGATTATCAGGATCTGCTCCGCCTGGCTGTGGCAACGGCCGGGAATGACCACCGTCTGGGGGCCAACGAAGCTCCTCCTGCTGTTATCTCCATGTTCCTGGGAGATGAGCTCAACGCCGTACTGGAAGCGATTGAAAACGATACCCCGTATCAGGGCACGGAAAAAATGCAGATGAAGCTCGGTGTGGATGTCCTGCCCAAGTTCAACCGGGATACGACAGACCGGAACCGCACCTCCCCGTTTGCGTTTACAGGCAACAAGTTCGAGTTCCGCATGCTTGGTTCTTCCAACAGTATCGCCTGCGCCAACATCATGCTGAACAGCGCAGTGGCGGAAAGCCTCCGGCTGTATGCGGACCGTCTGGAAAAGGCAGATGACTTTGCGGGCGAACTGCATACGATGATCAAGGAAACAATCAAGGCCCACAAGAGGATCATCTTTAACGGGAACGGGTACGATGAAGCGTGGATCCGTGAAGCAACTGAAGAGCGCGGCCTTCTGAACTACCGTACAACGGCCGACTGCATGCCGCATCTGATGGATGAGAAGAACGTTACCATGCTGACTTCCCTGGGCGTGTTCACGGAAGACGAACTTCGTTCCAGACGGGACATCATGCTGGAAAACTATTGCAAGAGCGTCGTGATCGAGGCCAACACCATGGTGGATATGGCCAGGACACAGATCGTACCGGCAGTCGAAGCATACTCGGCTGAAGTGGCCGGGACCGCTTCCGTGAAGCGGAAACTCTCCCCGTGCCTGCAGTGCACCTACGAGACCACGCTGGTCGGGAAACTGTCCGTATTGGTGGATGAGATTGCGGAAAAGACCGAGGAACTGGATGAAGCACTGGTGAAGCTGCAGAATGCGGAAGGGATTATCGAGGAATCCGAAATGATCCGGGATACGCTGCTGCCTGCCATGTGCGAACTCAGGGTTCCCTGTGATAAGGCAGAAACACTGACGGCAAAATCTTATTGGCCGTTCCCGACTTATGCCGACCTTCTGTTCGGCGTCAAGTAATGGGTAAGAAATAAAAGGGGGGAAAATACAATGACAGTGGAATATTGGTTTTTAATCGGCGCAGCGCTGGTCTTCTGGATGCAGGCAGGATTCGCCATGGTGGAAACGGGGTTCACCCGTGCAAAGAACGCCGGCAATATCATCATGAAGAACCTGATGGATTTCTGTATCGGAACGGTTGTGTTTTCCCTTCTCGGTTACAGCCTGATGATGGGGGAGGATGCGCTGTTCGGCCTGATCGGAATTCCCAACATGGACCTGTTCACGCATTTTAAGGAATTCATCGCTTCCCCGGCGGAAGGATATACAGACGCAAGTTTCTTTGTATTCAACCTGGTGTTCTGCGCTACGACGGCAACCATCGTTTCCGGAGCCATGGCGGAGCGAACGAAGTTTTCGGCTTACTGTGTTTACTCCGGTGTGATCAGCCTGTTGATTTATCCGATCGAAGCACACTGGATCTGGGGAGGCGGCTGGCTTTCCGCTCTCGGGTTCCATGATTATGCCGGTTCCTGTGCCATCCATATGGTGGGCGGAATCGCAGCCCTGATCGGGGCTGCCGTCCTGGGACCGCGGATCGGCAAGTATGTCCGGGACGCTTCCGGGAAGGTGACCAAGGTCAACGCCATCCCGGGACATTCCATCCCGCTCGGAGCGTTGGGGGTATTTATTCTCTGGCTCGGATGGTACGGGTTCAACGGCGCGGCAGCCACGTCGGTTTCCGAACTGTCATCCATTTTCCTGACCACGACTATTGCGCCGGCCGTAGCGACCTGCACGACAATGCTGTATACCTGGTGCAGGAACGGTAAACCGGATGTTTCCATGTGCCTGAACGCTTCCCTGGCCGGCCTGGTGGGCATCACTGCAGGCTGTGACGCACTGGATGCGGTAGGGTCAGCCGTAGTGGGTGTGGTTTCCGGGATCCTGGTCGTTGTTGTTGTGGAAGTCCTGGACCTGAAACTGCATGTCGATGACCCGGTAGGCGCGGTCGGCGTACATTGCGCCAACGGGATCTGGGGCACTATCGCTGTCGGGCTGCTTGCAAACCCGGATGCACCTGCCGGACTGCGCGGCCTGTTCTATACGGGTGATTTTACGCAGCTTGGACTGCAGCTGCTGGGATTTGTCAGCGTAGGGGCCTGGGCTGCTGTGACTATGACCTGTTTCTTCCTGCTGCTGAAGAAAGTCAATTTCCTGCGGGCAGACGCGGCGGATGAACTTTCCGGACTGGATACCAGCGAACATGGAATTCCGAGCGCCTACGCGGATTTCATGCCGGCTGTCGACAAATATGCTGAATTCGGCCTTGGGGATAAACCTTCCGTGGTTACCGGCACCACCCCGCCGGTCGAGGCCGTGCCTGTCCGGCGTGAGCCAGCCTTTGCGGGTGACGGGCATAAGTTCACCAAGGTAGAGATCGTTTTCAAGGAAGAAAAACTCTACGCCCTCAAGGATGCAATGGCCAAACTGGGCATTACGGGCATGACCGTTTCCCACGTGATGGGCTACGGCATGCAGAACGGGCATACGGAATTTTACCGTGGTGTTGCTGTAGAAACCGACCTGCGGCCAAAGGTGCAGGTGGATATCGTAGTCACGGCCATTCCCGTGCGCGATGTCATCGAAACAGCCAAGAAAGTCCTGTATACGGGCCATATTGGAGACGGCAAGATCTTTGTCTATGATGTCGAGAATGTCGTCAAGGTCCGCACCGGAGAAGAAGGATATGCGGCGCTGCAGGATGTAGAGTAATCAGGAAAATTCCCGGCATCCCTTCCGGAAGGAGGGATGCCGGAACCAGAGGAATATAGCAAAATGTGTTCGATTATGGCTTATTGCGGACCTTGTCTGGACAGGGATCTGTTTGAAAGTGGTTTTGCCAGAACAAAGTCCAGGGGTCCGGACAGCAGCCGGATCCTGGATACCGGTGACGGATTGATGGGCTTCCACCGGCTCTCCATTATGGGTTTGACCGACTCCGGCATGCAGCCGTTTGTGCTGGGGGAATGCGCTGTGATCTGCAACGGCGAACTGTACGGGTTTGAGAGGCAGAGGGAAGAGCTGCAGAAAAAGGGATATCAGTTTGAAAGCGACAGCGACTGTGAAATCCTCCTGCCCCTGTACCTGGAATACGGGACGGACATGTTTGCTTCCCTGGATGCCGAGTTTGTCTGTGTCCTGTATGACGGCAGAACGCGGGAATATATTGCAGCCCGGGATCCCATCGGAATCCGCCCCCTCTATTACGGATATGATCCGGACGGGGTGATCGTATTTGCCAGTGAACCCAAGAACCTGGTCGGGCTGGTCTCCCGGATCCTGCCGTTTCCGCCCGGTCATTACTGGAAGGACGGAAAGTTTGTCCGGTATGCGGATATTGCAGGGACGGAAACCCGCGGCAAGGAAGATCTGGAAACGGTATGCCGGAACATTCAGGAAAAACTGACGGCAGGCGTAAAGAAACGCCTGGTGGCAGATGCCAAGGTTGGCTTCCTGCTCTCCGGCGGCCTGGATTCCTCCCTGGTTTGTGCCATTGCGGCCAGGGAAAGCAA
>JAFPSR010000036.1 GCA_017413675.1 Clostridia bacterium
GTTCGACACGGTTAAGAGTATCAAAAAAACGTTTTGTGGCGAACCCGGCGCCAAGGAAAGGCACACCTATGGTATTCCAGAGGATCATATGCCACCGGGAAGTATATGGACCCGGGATCCCGAGGGAGATGGCTTTTTCTTTCAGTTCTTCGGAAATCCTGGCCATCCAGAACAGGGGATACAGGAAAAGAGTCGGAATCCCCAGAAGGTAAGCCTGCCAGTACGGACGGATCGGGTGGCCCAGGATTTCCCGCAGCTCTTTCAAAAAACCGCTTGCGGGCATATATATAAGGAAGAAAAGCCCAAAGGTCATGAAATCGATCATTCCGAACAGAAACCCGGGGCGTCTGGTATGGGGATAAACCATATGACTGACTTCCTCCTTTCCCTTTGCAGGTTCTGTCTTTTGCTCGTTTACGAATGCAAAAAGGTGTACCGGATGGTCCCGGTGACCTGTATGTATATAAAGTGCCTTTCGAAAGACGGCATGTCAAGCCCCGTCTATTGGATTAATATAGGATGATTTTGACGACGGACAGGAGAAAGGGTACAATAAGGGCATTCCCAGAAAGAAAAGGGCTCCGGCTGTAGGAACGGCCGGCAGACGGGGAAGAAAGCCCCGGGAAAAATAGTCTGCAGAGGAAAAGGAAATGGAACTTAAGCAACTGTCCCTAAGTGACAGGGAAGCTATCACGAAGGTGTTCCTGGATGTCTTTACCGGGGATCCCTGGAATGACGACTGGAGTGACCGGACACAGCTGGATGCCTATATTACCGATCTGGCAGGACAGGACCGTTCCCTGACGCTGGGCTGGTTCGACGGGGAAACCCTGGTCGGTTTGGCCATGGGAAATATCCGACACTGGTATTCCGGGACGGAATACTATATCGATGAATTCTGTATCCACCCTGCCCGGCAGGGACAGGGGGAAGGAACGGCGTTCCTGCAGGCAATCGAAGAATACCTGAAACAGAACGGGATCTATCAGATCTTTCTGCAGACGGAAGCGGACGTGCCCGCCTACGGGTTCTATACGAAGCGGGGTTTTACGGAGCAGAAGGGGCATGTATCCTTTGCCAAGGAACTGGAACAGGACAGGGGGATGAAACAGTGATTTGCGAAAATATCCGGATCGGGGAAGGAACGGGATACCCGCTGGAGGGAATCCTGACACTGCCGGAGGGAATCGGGTTCCCGGTGCCGGCGGTTGTCCTGGTACACGGGTCGGGACCTACGAACAGGGATGAAAAGGTCGGAAAACTGACCCCGTTTAAGGATCTGGCGGAAGGGCTGGCACAGCGTGGGATTGCCTCCCTCCGGTACGACAAGCGTACTTTTGTCTATAAAAAGGAACTGGCCGGGCAGGTCCTGACGGTCCGGGAAGAAGTCAATGAAGACGTGCTGCGGGCTTTGAACCTGATGCGAAAGGATTCCCGGATAGACCCGGACAGGGTCTTTATCCTGGGGCACAGTATGGGCGGCATGCTGGCGCCGCGCATTGACGCGGAAGGCGCGGATGCTGCCGGCCTGATCCTGATGGCAGGGTCCCCGTGCCGTCTGGAAGACATTGTGCTCAGGCAGTTTACGCAGGCCGGGAAGCAGAAATCCTTCCTGGGCTGGATCACCCGTCTGGAATACCGGTTTTTCTCCAGAAAGTTCCGGGGGCTGTATGAAATGCCGGAGGAGGAAGCGAAAAAGAAGAAGTTCGCAGGGAACATTTCCCTGTACTATTTCCAGGAGATGGGCAGGCGCACGGCTGTGGATTATCTGAAGGACAGCGATAAACCCGTCCTGATCCTGCAGGGCGGACGGGATTTCCAGGCACTGGCCGATACCGATTTCCGTGGCTTTGAGGAACAGCTGGCAGGCAGGGCGCATACTTCGTATAAGCTCTACCCGGATCTGAACCACTGTTTTGTCCCGGCGCTTACGGACGATATCCTGAAGTCTTCCCTGGAATACGGGACCGAACGGCATATCGGGGAAGAGGTCCTCGGGGATATCGCCTCGTTTATCCGGAATCCCGGGGA
>JAFPSR010000037.1 GCA_017413675.1 Clostridia bacterium
CGGCGCGGGAAAAGCTGGAGATCGATCCGGTACCCGTCAGCGATGCCAGGCCGTTGAACCATATGATCAGCCGGGTGCTGGATGGCGGGATCGCAGTGCACGCCATGCGGGATCCGACCCGCGGGGGTGTCGGAGCGACCCTGTGTGAATGGGCCGGGCCGGGAATTAACCTGTTGGTGGAAGAGGAACGTCTCCCCGTGCTCGGGAATGTACGTGCCCTGTGTGAACTCATGGGCATGGATCCGTTGTATGCCGCCAACGAAGGGGTCTGCCTCTTCGCGGTTCCCGGGGAGGAAGCCGGGAAAACCGTTGAAATCCTCCGTACGCATCCGTACGGGCGGGAAGCCTGCTGTATCGGCAGTGCCGCTGAAGGATGCGGGGATGTCATCCTGCGTACGAAATACGGAACCGACAGGCGGATCCTTCTGCCTGCGGGAGAATTGTTGCCACGGATCTGTTAGCAACTTATAATGAAACAAAATGGGGAAAAGGGAGTAACCAATGATCCTTCTATTCTGTGTGGGAATCCCCCTGATCGGGTCGTTTTTCCTGCCGTTGATCGGAAAACATAATCAGAAAGCCAGATCCGTCTGCGCGCTTGCCTTGGTATCGGCAGCATTCCTGCTGGCAGTCCTTGCGGCCGTACAGGTCCTGGGCGGGCATACCATCCGGATTGAGCTGGAGATCCCGCTGGGACTGAGCATGGGGTTCTATGCCGATCCTCTGGCGGTGTTCATGGCACTGACCAGCTGTGTCGTCGGAATGGCTATCGTGATCTATTCCTTCGGCTATATGGCCCACTATGACCATCTGAACGAGTTTTACATGATGGTGGTCTTCTTTATCGGGGCCATGATGGGCCTGGTCTTTTCGACCAACCTGATCGAAATTTACCTGTTCTGGGAGTGTTCCTCCCTGTGCTGCTGGCGTCTGATCGGTTTTTACCGGGACCCGCTTTCCGTCCGCCGGGCAGACAAGGCCTTTATCGTTACGGTGCTCGGCGCCCTTGTAATGCTTCTGGGGTTTCTGGGAATCTGGGGGGAGACCGGGAGCTTCCGACTGGAGGATCTGCAGAATTACAATGTCCCGACCTGGATCGCGGTCTGCATCCTTGCCGGTGTCCTGTCCAAATCCGCTACATTCCCGCTCCATAACTGGCTGCCCGATGCGGGCGTGGCGCCTTCTCCGGTTACCTCCCTTCTGCATGCTGCCGTCCTCGTTAAAATCGGCGTATATATTTACTGCCGTCTCTTTGGCTTAACGTTTGCGTCAGACCCGCTGCTCGAAAAATACGTGCCGATCGTTGCGGCAGTTTCTGCACTGTATACCGCGGGATGTGCCCTGAAGGCGATGGACCTGAAACGGGTGGTTGCTTATTCCACCATCAGCCAGCTGGCGTTCATCCTCCTGGGGATTTCCGTCGGGACCCGGGTCGGCGTGATCGGGGGTCTGTTGTACATTCTCTGCCACAGCATTGCCAAAGCAGGCCTGTTCCTGTGCTGCGGCATTGTGGAACATACGGTCCATACCAAGGACCTGACCAAGATCGGCGGACTGATGAAGACCATGCCGTATACCGCGCTGGCCTTTATCCTCTGTGCGTTTTCCGTAATGGGCATCCCTCCGTTTTCCGGTTTCTTTGCCAAATATCTGGTGATTGCCGGCGCCCTGGAGGCAGGCCGTCCGCTGCTGGCCGCTGTCTTTATCTTCGGCGCGGTACTGACAGTCCTGTACCTTGTCCGCCTTTTCCGAATTGTATTCCTGGGGAAACAGACATTCCTGGAGGCGAGGGAAGAGTCTCCTGCCATGATCGGCTCTGTCCTTTTCCTGGCAATCCTGGCACTGGTCCTCGGGTTCTTCATGTCCGGGCCTTCCGGCCTTGCATCTTTGATAGGGGTGGTGATCTGAGATGAGTATTGCGCTTTTGCTGCTGACACCGCTTCTGGGGGCAGGGGTCATTTTCCTGCTTCGAAAATCTTATATCCTGCAGGTTATTTCTTCGCTTGTGTTTTCCCTGGGCCATCTGGCTCTCTCTGTCTGGGTGGTTTCTTCCCAGGCTGTATGGGAGCCCGGCTTCGGCATGCTGGGGTTTGTTTCGGCATTCCGCTGTGACCCGGTGGCGGGAATGTATCTGCTGCTGGCCTCCGGGATTTTCGTCCTGCTTTCCCTGTTCACCGTTTCATACTGCAGGGGGAAAACGTGGGGACCGGTATACGTGCTGCTTCTGTATATCAGCCTTTGGATGATTGACGGGGCCCTCCTTTCGGATTACCTGGGCCTGCTCCTGTTCTTCTGGGAAGGCCTTCTGGGAACATTGTTCGGGATGCTCCTGATCCGAAACCGGGAACACCCGAAAACGGCCGTGAAGGCACTGTCCATCTCCGGTATTGCCGACCTTGTGATGATGCTCGGCATCCTGATGACCATACATGCCGCCGGAACCGCCTATATTTCCGAAATCTCCCGTGTCCCGCTGACCGGATGGGGGATGGCGGGGTGCGCCTGCCTGCTGGCCGGGGCTCTGGGAAAAGCCGGTACGATGCCGTTCCATTCCTGGATCCCGGATGCCGCTTCGGATGCGCCGACCCCGTTTCTGGCCGCATTCCCCGGCGCCCTGGAAAAAATTGCCGGGATTTATCTGTCTACCCGCATCATTTACCAGCTCTATGATTTCCGGCCGGGTTCCACGATCAGCACGGTGGTGATGATCATCGGTTCCGTAACCCTGTTCGGCGGGGTGGCTATGGCCCTGATCCAGAAGGATATGAAGCGCCTGCTGAGCTATCATGCCATCTCCCAGGTGGGGTACATCGTGGTTGGGCTTGGATCCGCACTGCCGGTCGGCTTGGCCGGTGCCGTGTTCCACCTGATCAACAACGCGGTTTATAAATCCGGCCTGTTTATGGTAGCCGGCGCGGTGGAACAGCGAACCGGGACAACAGACCTGCATGCCTTCAGCGGGCTTCGCAAGAAGATGCCGCTTGTATGCATTGCCGCGGTCATCTTTGCGCTTTCCATTGCCGGGTTCCCCGGCACCAACGGGTTCTATTCCAAGGAACTGATCTTTGATGCAGCCCTGGAAACCCACATTGCTTTCTATCTGGTTGCTCTGTTCGGGGCCTTTATGACGGCAGCCTCCTTCCTGAAAATGACACGGGCGGCTTTCTTCGGGAAATATGAAGTTCCCGCAGGAACGGAACAGAACAAGAATACCGCAGGGGTTGTGCTGCCGGCATGCGTGCTGGCTGCTGTCTGCCTTTTCCTCGGCATCTTTAACCGGATCCCGATTGACGGATGGATCGGGGGGGCCTATGGGCTTACCGAAACATTCGGGGGCTTCCCATCCTCCATTATCCTTGTCCTTCTGTCGGCAGGCATTCTTCTGCTGGCAGTTGCCGACCATGTATTCGGCAGCCTGAAGACCGGCCGGGCATTGAACGCGGCGGACCATCTGCATGATATCCCGGGAATCAAACAGATTTACGGGATTGCTTCGGCAGGTTACCTGGAACCTTACCGCTGGCTGGAGGGGATCCTGAACATATTTGCATCCGCGTGTGATTTCGTGGAGAAGGGAGTCACTTGGCTCTATGACGAAGGGGTTCCGGCCGTTGTCCGGTTCCTGGGGAAGGGGCTTTCCGAGTATGATACCGGGAGCCTGTCCCGTTATCTGACTTTGGCCCTGGTCGGGGTGCTGCTCGTCGGCATCACCTTTATCCTCGTGATTCTGTAAGGGGGGAGAATAGAATGATATTGAATTTACTGGCATATGGTTTTATTCTCATCCCGATTCTGGTGATCGTGATCTACAACTGCCTCAATCACAATTATGCCAGACGGCATTTTGTCTGGTTTGCCGGGTTCGGAACTTTATGGCAGATTGTTTCGGCCGGTCTGTGCATTGTACTGTTCACGATCAAGGGGATCAGTTCCTATGATTTCTCCATTTTCTGGGATTTCTCCGATCCCGGGGCGGCCTATTTCTCCCTGGATTACCGCAGGCTGTTCTTCCTGCTGATTATCGGGCTTGTCGCCTTTATCTCGGTTCTGATCGCCCGGCATACCATTGATACAAACCGCTCTTCGTACTGCAACCTCCTGCTGATCCTCCTGCTGGGCATGAACGGGATGATCCTGGTTACGGACCTGTTCTCCATCTACGTATTCATGGAGGTTATCGGGATCTGCTGCTTCGTCATGATTGCCATGTTCCGCTCTAGGGAAGATCTGGAAGGATCATTCAAATACCTGGTAATGTCGGAACTGGCGAGCATCATGATCCTGACCGGCCTGGCCTTCCTGTTCATGAAAACGGGATCCCTGCGTTTCCAGGACCTGCGCATCCCGCAGACCGGACTGGATTATCACAAGCTCCCGGATTTCCTGATGCCGGTTTCGGTAGCCCTCCTGCTCTCCGGGTTTGCGCTGAAAGCCGGCGTGGTCCCGTTCCACAGCTGGCTGCCGGATGCCCACCAGAGTGCGGATACGTCCGTTTCCGTCCTTCTCTCCGGCATCGTAATCAAGATTGCGGGAATCTACGGGCTGATGGTGATCAGCTCCATGTTCGGGAATGTGGCAGCCATCTCCAAGACCTTTGCGGCACTCGGACTTCTGTCCATCCTGGTCGGCGCGCTGCTGGCTACGCAGCAGGGGCATTTCAAAAGAATCATTGCCTATTCCAGTGTTTCCCAGATGGGGTATATCCTGCTGGGGCTGTCCACCCAGTCCGTGCTGGGGCTGGTCGGGGCCCTGGGGCATATCCTGAGCCATGCACTGTTCAAGTCCACGCTGTTTGCCAACGCGGCAGCGGTGCATGAGAAGACAGGATCCCTGGAACTGAAGGACATGGGCGGATTGGAGAACCAGATGCCCAAGACGGCATTCTCCTCCCTGATCGCCTTCCTTTCCACGGCCGGGATACCGCCTATGGCCGGTTTCTGGTCCAAACTGCTGATCCTGCTGGCACTGTGGACCAACCAGAACCGGATCGCGGCCGCGATTGCCCTGTTTGCCAGTATCCTGACGGCTGTCTATCTTCTGCGGATCCAGAGCAAGGTATTCTTCGGGCAGACCCGGGAAGAGTACAAGGATTTGGAAGACGTCAAGGGCAGCATCCTGTTTGCAGAGATCCTGCTCACGGTCCTGACCATCGCCATCGGCTTGATTTGGCCGCTGGTGCTCCGGTTTATGTCCCTGCAGGGACTGTTTTAGAGGGGGAGGATAAGAGATGTTGTTGGTTCTTTGTTCCCTGGGCATCTTCGTGTTCGCCCTGTTTGCGGTCATGAGCAGAAGCATCCTCCGCTCGGCTATCGGGCTTGCGATGACCAGTGTCATGCTGGCGATCGTATTCTACCTGCTTGGAGCCTCCTTGACTGCCGTATTTGAACTGTCTGTCTGTTCAGGACTGGTTACGGTCATCTTCATTGCCGGCATCAGTCTTTCCAATTCCAAAAAGCTGGATATTCATCGGGAATACGCGGACCAGGAACGCAACCGGTTCCTGCCGTTCCTCCTGATCTGTACCGGCATCGTCCTGGTGGTTATTGCCCTGACGATCCAGTTTGAGCCTCTGGAACTGATCCAGACGGATACTACCAATGTCCAGAATGTGTTCTGGAACACGCGCCAGGTGGAAATCTGGGGCCAGATTGCATCCATCCTGTGCGGCGGCGTTGCTGTCGCGGTCCTTTTCCGGGAAGAAAGCGGGGTTAAGAAATGAAAATTGTTCCTGCATGCTTGCTGATGGTCGGGGTCCTTCTGATAATCATGGGATGCTGGAGCCTGATCAGGACATATCATATGCTCAAAATCACCATTGGGATAGAAATTGCCATGAAAGGCGTTACCCTGTTTATGATCCTGGCCGGATGCGTAACGGGCAAAATCAATATCACGCAGACATTCGTCATTACGGTGATCGTCCTGGAAGTCATTGTAGCCCTGGTCGGAACCGGGACAGCTGTAGGGCTGTTCACCAAGTACGCGAGTATGGATGTCAGAAATCTGAACAGGCTGAAAGGATAGAAGATGATCGGAAAACTGATTTATTCCCCGCCGGTTGTATTCCTGGGCTTTCTGGTTCTGCTGTTCCTGGCCATGCGGTACCTGAAACGTTATGCGGCGGTCAATGACGAAAACAACAACGAACGAACATTCGAATCCTATGCCAGCGGCGAGCGGAATTACTCGAACTACGTCAACCCGAACTATATTCATTTCTTCCGGTACGCGTTTATTTTTTCCGTTATGCATGTGCTGGCGCTGGTTGTCGCTTCCGCCCCCAAGGGGACGACGGCACTGCCGATCGCCTATATCGCGGCCGGGATACTGGCTCTGGTGATTATTTTCAGAAAGTAGGACCGGAATATGAATCTGATTGAAAAAGCCATCGAGTGGGGCCGGAGGAAATCTCCGTGGATTATCCATTTCAATGCCGGCGCCTGCAACGGCTGTGATATCGAAGTGGTGGATGTCCTGACACCCCGTTTCGACCTGGAAAGGGTTGGGGCGGTCAAACAGGGAAGCCCCAGGCACGCGGACGTACTGATCTGCACCGGGGCGGTTACCCTGCAGGTACGGGACCGGCTGATCCAGATCTATGACCAGATGCCGGACCCGAAATGTGTTGTCGCCGTCGGGGCGTGTGCCTGTACGGGCGGCATCTTTAAGGACTGTTACTGCGTCACGGGCGGCGTGGATACCGTAATCCCGGTGGATGTGTATGTCCCCGGCTGTGCGGTGCGCCCGGAGACCTTGATCAGCGCGATTACCCAGCTGCTGAATGCACCCCAAAAAGAAAAGCTCGTCATCCGGGATGACGAGACGATTGAAACGATCACGGAAACAAAGGAGAGTCCGGACAATGGAGAATAAGATTATCGAGATGCTCCTCAAAGAATTCCCGGAACTGGAAGGGAAGATCACCGTCCCGCGCCCGATGCGGGTATCTGTGGACTGGGTGGAGCGCCTGGACTGCGTCCGGATCCTGGCCTATCTGAAAAACGAAATGGGATTCTGGCGGGGCCACAACATCGTCGGGACCGATGAAGGGGATGACCTCGGGTTTATCTACCTGGTTTCTTCGGATGACAACATCATCGTGTCCGTACGTACGAAAGCCCCGAAACACGACCCGCACATCCCGTCCGTGAGCAACGACCTGTACCCGTCTTTTGTCCTTTTCGAAAGGGAACTGATCGACCTGTTCGGGGCCAAAGTGGACGGGCTGCGCCCGGGCCGCCGGTACCCGCTCCCGGACCAATGGCCGAAAGACCAGTGGCCGCTGCGCAAGGAATGGAAAAAAGAAAACTTCACCATGCCGCTTACCGACGTGGACACCGTCATCCAGGAAGAGCCTCCGATCCCGCCGATCAACGAGAACCTGATTACGGTCCCGATCGGCCCGCAGCATCCGTCCCTGGACGAACCCGGCAGCTTTGCCATCACGCTTTCCGGAGAGAAGGTGGAAGGCGCCGAGATCGGGATCGGCTATAACCACCGCGGGCTGGAAAAAGCCTGCGAGTCCAACACCTATATCCAGGACCTGTATATTATCGAACGGGTCTGTGGGATCTGCTCGCATGCCCATACTTCTGCCTACTGCATGGCGGTGGAAGAACTTGCCGGCGTGGAGGTTCCCCGCCGCGCCCAGTATATCCGCCTGATTGTGGCGGAGCTGGAACGGCTGCACAGCCATCTTCTGTGGCTCGGGGTTGCCGGTCATGAGATCGGTTTCGATACCCTGTTCATGCTCTCCTGGAGGGACCGTGAAAAAGTCCTGGATCTTCTGGCTGTACTGGGCGGCAACCGCATCAATTACGGGATCAACTGCCTGGGCGGTGTCCGGCGGGATATTGACGATCAGCTGCGGGAGGATATCCTGAAAACGCTTGTGTATCTGGAAAAGGAAATCCTGGCCTTCATCAAGCTGGCAACCAGCGAGGCGACCCTCATGGCGCGGCTGGAGAATGTCGGCCCGCTATCCTATGAGGACTGCCGGTATTACGGGGCGACCGGGCCGGTTGCCCGGGCGGCGGGGCTTGCGCAGGATATCCGGGTCATTGAGCCGTACGGCGCCTATCGGGAGATCAAAACCAATGTCATTACGGATGAGCATGCCGATGTATTCGGGCGCACCGTAGTCCGTTTGAAGGAAATGCTGGAATCCATCCGCCTGATCCGGGAGGCTGTGACCAGCCTGCCGGAAGGACCGATTTCCGTCCGGGTACCCAGACGGATTCCCGCCGGGGAAGCGATTGTCCGAATTGAAGCCCCGCGCGGGGAGGATATCCATTATGTACGTTCCAACGGGACGGACAAGCCGGACCGTATCCGTGTGCGGGCTCCTTCGGAGTGCAACTGGCACGGGATGCAGCACATGCTGGAAGGCGGGTACCTGTCCGATGTGCCGATTACGATTGCCGCAATCGATCCCTGCTATTCCTGTACTGACCGTGCGATTGTCTTGTCGGATCCCGAAAAGGCGAGCACGGATGTTCTGGACTGGAAAACACTGCGGAAACAGAGCATTGCCTGGTATGAAGAACGCGGTATAGATTTTTCGAAGGTGAAAGTGCAATGAATTTACTGACTGCATTGGGAAAAATACTGATCTTCCCGGGATTCTTTTTCCTGGGGACGTATTCGTTTTTCCTCAGTTATTATGACCGGAAGCTGTATGCCAGGCTCCAGAACCGGATTGGGCCGCCCTGGTACCAGCCGCTGGCGGATGCCCTGAAGCTGATCGGGAAGGAGACCATCATCCCGGCGGACGCGAACCGCAAAATGTTTTCCACAATTCCCGTCTTCTCGCTGGCAGCGATGGCAGCCGTATTCGTGTATATCCCCGTATGGGGAAGGGAAAGCATCTATTATTTCGGCGGGGACCTGATTGTCGTGCTGTACTTCCTGACAATCCCGGCCCTGGCTTCGTTCCTGGCCGGCTGGTATTCCAGAAGCATTTACGCAACAGTGGGTTCCACCCGTGTCCTGACGCAGATGTTCTCCTATGAGGTGCCCCTGTTCATGGCCCTGCTGGCACCGACCCTGCTGTCCGGTTCCTGGTCCATCACCGAAAACCTGATCTATTACGGGGAACATCCATGGCATATCCTGATCAATATCCCGTCCTTCGTGGCGGTAATGATCGCGGCGCAGTGCAAACTGGAAAGAACGCCCTTCGACGCGCCGGAAGCGGAAACGGAGATCGTGTCCGGACCGTTGGTTGAGTACGGCGGCCGGTACCTGGTATTTTTCTCCTTTGCCAAGAACTGTGAACTTACAGTCGTCCTTTCCCTGATTGCGGCCATGTTCCTGCCCTTTACGACCGGAATTCCCTGGATTGATTTCCTGCTGTACCTGGGGAAAACGATTGTCCTTTTGTCCATTCTCTGCCTGATGCGTGCCGTGACGGCCCGGCTGAAGATAGACCAGATCATCAAGTTCTGCTGGAAATATCTGATGCCTTGCACGCTGGCCCAGATGGTTCTGAACCTGATTCTGAGAGGGGTATTCCACATTTGAAAAAACATACGGGAAGACTGACCGGCACGGTATTGAAAGCCCTGTTCATGCGTCCGACTACCATCAAGTACGCCGGCGGGGATTTCAAGCTGGATGACCGCTGCCGCGGAATAATCGAATATGACCCGACCGACTGCATTGCCTGCGGGCTGTGTATGCGGGACTGCCCGACAGGGGCGATCAGTGTTGTCAATCACGGGACACGCGAGGAAAAGCAGATGGAAGCGCACCTGAATGTGGGAATGTGCATTTTCTGCGGCCAGTGTGTGGATTCCTGCGCGAAGCACTGCCTGCACACGACCTCCAGGGTGGACCTGTCACAGTTTACCAAAGACGGGCTGATCATCAAGCTATGAGGACAGAAGCCGTTCTTTCCGGGATCCGGGAACTGTTCCCGCCGTACAGGCGCTGTGTGCTCTTAGGGGTCGGGAATGAACTGTGCCGGGACGATTATGCCGGAATGGCCGTTGTCCGCAAGCTTAAGGAGCAGGGGGAATTCCCCGGCTTCCTGGCTGTGGAAGGCGGCAGCGCACCGGAAAACGTCACAGGGGTCATCACGGAATTCCATCCTGATGCCGTGATTGTTGTGGATGCGGCTTTCTGCGGCCTTCGGCCGGGAGAGTACACCGTCCTGTCCCCGGACAGGATTACCGGGAAAACCTTTTCCACCCATATGCTGCCCCTGCCTGTGATGCTATCCTATCTGGAAGCTGCCTGCGGCTGTGTTTCGGCCTATATCGGGATGGAACCGTTCAGCGTGGAACAGGGGATCGGCATGGACCCCGCGGTTGCGGACGGGGTTAATAAACTGGCAGAGGAGATCCTTGCCGTCCTCCGGGAGCCATAATCCCGGGATCCTTCCTGTTTTGTTGACGAAACCGGGGGAAATACGATATATTCAAGATACTGAAAGACGAAAGGAACCTGCATCCATGGCTTCTGTTGTCCTGATTCCTGCCTACAAACCGGACGAAAAAATGATCACCCTTCTGCACCAGCTGGCCGAGTATCCGTTCCCGGCCATTGTCCTGGTGGACGACGGCAGCGGGGAAGAGTTTGCGGAAGTGTTCCGGCAGGCCCTGGCTGTTTCCGATAAGGTGCAGCTGGTGAGCCATGCCGTAAACCTCGGGAAAGGCGCTGCGTTGAAAACGGGGATCAACTACTGCCTGGTGCACTATCCCACCTGCGGGATTGTAACTGCGGACTGCGACGGGCAGCATACGCCGGAGGATATCGGCCGTGTGGCGGACACGATGGAAACCGAACCGGACAAGCTGATTGTCGGGGGCAGGGAATTCAAAGGCAAGGTGCCTGCCCGTTCCATGTTCGGGAATACCATCATGCGTACGGCATTCGCCCTGTCTACCGGGGTCAGGGTCCGTGATACCCAGACCGGGCTGCGCGGATTGCCGCCGGAGATCGCCGGCAAGTGCCTGAGCATATCCGGCAACCGGTATGAATATGAGATGAATATGCTCCTCCAGATGCCTTCCTGGGGGTACGGGATCAAGGAAATCCCGATTGAAACCATCTATATCGAAGACAACGCTTCCAGTCATTTCCATCCCTTCCGGGATGCCATGCGGGTCTTTTCCCGGCTCCTGCTTTTTGCCGCATCCTCCATCGTGAGCTTTGCGGTGGACTATATCCTGTATGCCGTGTTCCTGGGTTTGAACAGCGCTTCCTGGGCGTTCATCGAGGCAAGGGCGATTTCCTCCCTCGTGAACTTTGCCCTGAACCGGCACATGGTCTTCAAGTCCAAGGAAAACGTGGTGCGGCAGGCGATTGGCTATTTCCTGCTTGTGATCTGTATCATGCTGATCGGGTCCTGGGCAGTTGGAATGCTGACGAATCTGGGCGTGGGGAAATATATTGCCAAGATTATTACCGACTGTGTGCTGTTCATGGTGAACTTCGTAGTCCAGAGGAAAATTATCTTCCGGAATCCCAAAGTAAAGAGCAAGAACCCATAGAAGAAAAGAGCTTCTGTCTGGAAGAGCCTCAAGACGGTTTTATCATTTTCCGGAAATGGCATGATCTTTGGGTCATGCCATTTCCTGTTTCATTCAGATTCTTTCTTCGGGACGAGTGAGTTAAGAAAATCCAGAAAAGATGCAAATCTTTACATATAACTTTACGAAATGCAGATTTATGAGAAATCATAAAGTACAATAATGGTTTCAGGAGGAACATGCAGATGGATTCATCGGAGAACAGGAACAGGAAGATCATAGACGCAATTCTCCGGAAGGAACAGACAGTATGTCCGGGGGCAGTAGCGCTGATCGGAATTTACGGATCTTTCCAGACGGGAGACGTTCATCCGCTGTCGGATCTGGACCTGCTGATCCTGATCAATGACGACCGCGGATGGCAGCTGGGGAAGGCTTTTATCCAGGAAGACGTGGGTGTGGGGCATGATATTTACTGCACAAACTGGGAAAGCCTGCGGCAGGACGCGGAACATATACATCCCCATATTTCCAAGCTGATGGATTCGCAAATCGTGTACTGCGCGGATGAAAAGTACAGGGAAGAACTGGAAACGCTGCGGGAACAGGTGCGCAGGAAGCTGGCGGAGCCGCTCGGAGAAGAAGACTACCGGAGAGCAGAGAAGGAACTGAGGGAAGCACGGTGCTGTTACGCGGACGCCATGACCGCGGAAGCATTGAGCGAAGTTCGCCGGAATGCTGGCGGTACAATTTACTTTACGGAAAATGCCGTCGCGCTGCTGAATAAAATCTACTTCCGCAAGGGGGTCAGCCGGCGTTATGAAGAGCTGGAAGCCATGGACCGAAAGCCCGACAATCTATGCGACAGGATTGAGAAGGTGCTCTCTGCAGAAACCGTGGAAGGCCTGAAGGAACAATTGACACTGCTGATGAAGGATCTGACGTCCTGCTTCCTGCAGGCAAAGCGGCTGCTGCCGGAGGAGAAAAAGCCTGCAGGCGCGGATACACTGTCCGGGACCTATGAGGAAATGTTCTCCAACTGGCACGGGAAGATGGTGCAGGCGGCGGA
>JAFPSR010000003.1 GCA_017413675.1 Clostridia bacterium
AATGGCTGAACGATTCCTTCTATAACGCGGCGTTCGGGAAAGATTTCCGGAAACGGATCATGCCGAACCCGGCAACCGGGGATGCGGTTTCCCTGCTGACCGATGATTATATGCAATACCGCAAAGACAGGTTCCAGAACTATTTCCGGAGTTATGAGGATGCCAGGTGTGGGGCAACCGCCTATGCGCAGGCCGGCGGCCTGTATCCCAACGAACGGGGATTCTGCAGCTGGTGGCTCCGTACCCCAGAAGAATGGGAACCGATGGATCAAGGCTGTGTCCTCTGGAAAAACAGGGGCGAATGGATGAATACAGCCGTTAGGATTGAGGATTTTACCCATCCTGCCGTGTATTCTTACTCCGGCGTCCGTCCCATTATCTGGGTCGAACTGGACTATGCCCCCGTACTCGAGAGCCCGAAGGCCGAAAAGGCAGCCGATTCCCAGCCCGCCTTCTCCCAAATCCGGGAGGAAAATGCGGAAGGATATCTGCAGGCGGCCCTGGCCGGCTGTACCTTTGTCGCGGAAGGATCCGTCAAATCACACAGCACGCGGATCCTGGGCACCGACAGCTATTCTCCCTCTTTCGTGACAACCTATGTCCTGGATAATCTCACTGTCCTTGCGGGAACCTATGGGGAAGACGAACTCCGCATCCAGGTTCCGGGCATCGCTTCCGCCTTCGAGTTCAAGGAAGGCAGGCGCTATATCGTCATTGCCGGCAACCCCCAGGAGGATCCGGAGAAAGGGACCGTATACCAGGGGCTCCAGGTCCGGTGCCTTCTGGATGCGCAGCATCCAGACCGGATTGAATCCCTGATTCTCGGCGGATACCGGACAGATTTTCTGCAGACCCGCGCAGAGATGGTCCAGCGGCTCCGGGCTTATGCCCCGCCCTTTGTTCCATTTGTCCCGGCCGGTCCTGTCCCGGACCCTGAACCGGTGATCCCCCCGTCGGATCCCCTATGGAATGAGACCCTGGCCCCCGCCCCGGACGGCGCCCCGCCTTTTACCTCCATTACTGCCGACAACGCAACAGACTATCTGCGCGCTGCACTTCTGGACAGCTCTTTTGTTGCAGAAGGCTTCATTACGAGTCATCAGACTTTTGCAGCCCATACCTATTACGATGTGAACAATCCCGTACAATGGGATATCTATGAACTGAAGGTCCATCATTACCTGGCCGGTCCCAGGGATGAAACTGCCCCGTTTTCCTTTACGCTGGTGGTCCCCGAAGGGGATCCGGCCGGCGGGTTTGAAGAAGGCGGACGGTATATCGTGATCATCAATTCCCCGGATTCCGTTTTCTATCCATCGGATACACTCATCCTCTATCAGGCCTACCAGGTCCGCTGCAAACTGGCCGTTACTGACTCCAATACCATTACCCAGATGAGAATCGGGGAATATTCCGCAGACTATCCGCGGACCAAAAAGGAACTGGAGGACTTTATCGAACTCAATATCGGGCTGGCAGATCACTGGTACAACCCGAAGGATTACTACGTCCACCAGGATTCCTGCATTGAGGATGTTGTCCGTCGTTCCCCGGTGGTCGCACGGGTCCAGGTCCAGGATGTCCAGGACGAACCGGGAACCGGCCTGCAGATCTGCGTGTGCACGATCCGGGTTCTGGCGGATGTCTGGCAGGGGGAAGCACCGGCCGCGCCGGACCAGCCTTTTCGGATCCGGGTCCCCTGGGGGAGCGTGTGGAAGGGGCAGGTTTTGATCGTCTGTATCCAGAAACATGTGGACCGGATAGACCGAGACGGAAACCCCATATGCCTGCAGCCCTCCCATACGGTAGATGTCTACGGGAAAACCATTACCGTTTATGATACTGTCTATGAACCCGCCGCCAAACTGTACTGGGTTACCGATCCCTACTGGGACCGCTGGTCCGAGGAAAAAATCCGGAAGGCTGTGAAAGCAGGCCCGATCTGATCCCCCGGTTCAGACAGCAGCAAAGAAGCAGGCACATCCCTTGTGCCTGCTTCCTGTCTGTTTGCAGTTCAAATCCGGGAAGTTCAGTTTCCCGTTTGTCCGGTTTGGAAGCGGATCTTTCCGTTGGCGAACCCGGAACTTGTCCGAATAGATCCGTCCGCCAGGACCAGAATCGCCTCAGTATCCGCCGTATCCTCCACCAGCGCCATCGCTTTTTCGCTTCCCAGCAGGATGGCGATGGTGCTCAGTGCGTCCCCGTCGATCGCCCTGGGGCAGATAATGGTTGCGCTGACCAGGTCCGTTTCCGCGCTTTTCCCCGTCCGGGGATCCAGGATATGGTGCCAGATTTTCCCGTCCTTCTCAAAGAACCGCTCATAGGTCCCCGAGGTCGTCACGGTATCCCCGTCCCGGAGCGTAAAAACACCCAGGACTTCCCCGGCATTCCCGAACGGGTCCCGGAGCCCTACGCGCCATTCCTTCCCCCGGTTCGTCCCGATACAGGCAATATTGCCCCCCAGGTCAATCAGGGCCTGGGTGATCCCCTGCCTGCGCAGGTCTTCCGCAGCGCGGTCGGCACAGTATCCCTTCGCGATCCCGCCCAGGTCGATCCCCATGCCTTCCTCCAGCAGGATCCCCGTTTCCGTCGTCCGGATCTTCCGGAAATCCACCTTCCGGACGGCTTCGGCAAGCGCTTCCGCTTCGGGAATGGTCCCGGTTGTAAAATCCCAGAGTGCCTTGACCGGGGCGATCGTAATGTCAAACAGCCCGTCCGACAGTTCCCCGTACCGGATCCCGGCCTCAATGATTTCCCGGGCTTCCGGGCTGATCTCCCCGCCTCCATCCCGATTCACCGTCCAGATCTCGCTGCCTGTCTTTTCCCGGGACAGGCGGGCATCCATATCCCGCAGGAGCAGGAACGTATTCTGGATTTTCTCCCCGCTTCCCCCCTCCGGGCTGCGGATCGTGCAGACCGTATCCATCATAAACTCCGTCTGCACCGTTTCCGGGGCGGTGCAGCTCGCCAGGCACAGCAGCAAAGCCGCTGCCAGGCACAGGATTCTTCTCACGCTTGCTTCCCTTTCCCACGCTTGCTATACTTGAAGGGCAAAGCGGCGGAAATTCGGGAATCCCCGGGTTTTCCGCCGGTCCGGCCCATTTTCACTTTAACACAATCCGGGTATATTGCAAGTAAATTCCCGAAAGGAGGAATTCCCCATGAAAAAAGGCGACTGGATCTGCATCCTGGTTTTCCTGGCCGTGTGCCTTGCGGGACTCCTCCTGTTCCTGCCGCGGCAGGGCGCAGAGACTGCCGTCGTCACTGTGGACGGGGAAACGATAATGACCCTGCCCCTCGACCGGGACGGGATCTACCATACGGAACATCACACACTGGAGGTTCAAAACGGGGCTGTCCGTGTCCTTGCCAGCGACTGTCCGGGACAGGACTGTGTCCGGACAGGCCCGGTATCGCGCGGCGGCCAGACGATTGTCTGCCTCCCGTACCGCATGAGCATCACCCTGCAGACCCAAGGGGATTACGACGCGGTGACCGGCCGGGTTCAGGCGGAGGATTCCTGCCATGACTGAACGGACCGCTTTTTCCGTCCGGGACCTGACCCGGCTGGCGCTCCTGCTGGCAGCTGCCCTGGTGCTCGGGTTCGTGGAATCCCTCTTCCCCCTGCCGGTCCCGATCCCCGGCATCAAGCTCGGCCTGGCCAATATCGCCGTGCTGCTCTGCCTGTACCTGTTCGGCTTTCCCCCGGCCTTTTTCCTGGCCCTGGGCAAGGTCCTGCTCAGCGCGCTCCTGTACGCCGGTTTCTCCGGCCTTCTGTACGCGCTGCCGGCTGCCGTCCTTTCCCTGTGCCTGATGGCCCTTATGAAACGCTGCGTTTCCTCCGTCAGCATCCTGGGCGTTTCCCTGCTGGGCGGTGCCATGCATAACGCGTGCCAGTGTCTTTTCGCGGTCCTGTTTACCCATACCCCCGCCCTGTTTGCCTACCTGCCGCTCCTCCTGCTGTCCGGCGGGCTGACCGGGCTTCTGACCGGGGCCTGCGCCAAAGGCGTCCTGTCCGTTCTGCGCCGGAAAGCGGGTTCCTGAACCCCTGGATACAGAACAGGTCCGGATCTTCCGATCCGGACCTGTGTTTTTTGTATTCGGTTTGCCGTCTTTCTATTCTTCGGCAGGGATTTCAGAAGTGCAGTGCGGGCAGCGGGTTGCCTCGATCGGGATCTCGCTCTTGCAGAACGGGCAGATCTTGGTGGTCGGCGCAGCCGGTTCCTCTTCAGGTTTCTCCTTCAGGTTCTGCAGCTTGTTGATGCCCTTGACAACCAGGAAGATACAGAAGGCTACAATGATAAAGTCCACGATCACGGAAAGGAAGTTGCCGTATGCCAGGATCGGCGCGCCGGCTTCCGTTGCTTCCGCTGCCGTGGCATAGGTGCCGCCGTCCAGGGGAATGAACAGGTTCTTCAGGGAATCCGCTTTGAAAAGACGCCCGATCAGCGGCATGATGATGTCGTTGACCAGAGAAGTCGTGATCTTTCCGAAAGCGCCGCCGATTACAACGCCGACGGCCAGGTCGATCACGTTGCCCCGCATCGCGAAGGCTTTAAACTCTTCGAAGAATTTCTTCATAACAACTCTCCTCCTTATGAATGGATGAATACAATGAAGAGTTCATTAATTACCTGTATTCTATCATGAACGCGTGGGGAAAGGAAGGATTATTTCCTTCCCAATATGGAATAAAAAGACGCTTTCCCGCAGTACGGGGATCCCCGTGAGGATCTCCAGGGCTTTCCGGTACCAGTCCACCTGCTGCGCATGGTTCGCGATGACCTCCTCCTCGGAAACCTCATAGCGGTCCGTCTTGTAGTCCACCAGGATCCAGCCTTCCCTGCCGTCCTCCTCCCCGCGGAAGTACAGGTCGATGACGCCCTGCAGAAGAACCATGTTCGAAGACTCCGGACGCACCAGTTCGAACGTGCCGTCGTCCTTTTCCGTAATCGCCAGGTTGAACGGGATTTCCCGGAACAGTTCCCGGCTTTGGGCAGCCTTCCGTCCCAGCGGGGAATCCAGATAGCGGGAAATATGGCGGACCCGGATCGAATCCGCTTCCTCCCCGCCCAGGATGCCGCCGTCGCGCATTCCCGCAATCTGCCTTTGAATCTCGGTATCCCACTTTTCCCGGGGAAGCTCCCGGAACGGGACATAGTCCATATGTTCCAGGAACGTATGCAGGGCTGTCCCCCGCTCTGCGGAAGTCATCCCCGTCCTCTGTTTCAGGAAGGACGGCATTTCCTCCGGCGGCAGGATCCCGCCCCGGTGTGCCAGCGCGGTAACAGACAGTTTCTGTGTCGGATAGGTCCGGATTTCGTAGGGATAGGTCCACTCCAGGCTGCGCAGCAGCCAGTCCGGTACAGGCTCTTCCCGGTTCATTGCCGGTCCCTCCCTCCGGACAGCCAGCGGCCGGATGCCCCGGACGATATGGACGCCAAAGGGCGCGTCCATCGGCATGCTGTCCGGGATCGCCGCCCGCAGGACCGCATCCCGGCCCGTTTCCGGGTTTTCCCCGCGCAGGAGGCCGGCATGCCGGGAATCATACAGCGCCGCAGCCGTGAAATCCAGAAGGGAAACGGCCTGTTCCATCCCGCCGGTCAGCAAGCACATTTCCCGCCACCGGTCGCGGGCTTTGGACAACCGGGGCACATACCCGGTCAGATGCAGTTTTTCCCTTGCCCGGGTACACAATACATACAGGATCCGGATCTCCTCCGCCATCTCCTGCCGCTTCCGGTTCAGGAGCAGAGCTTTCTGCAGCGGGGTATTCGAACGCAGGGAATACTCGCTGTCATACAGGGAAACCCCCATCCCCATCCGGTCATCCAGCAGGCAGTCCCCCTTCTCGGACAGGCGCATCTTCCCGCCCAGGAACATCCCGATCACAATGGGGAATTCCAGTCCCTTGGACTTATGCACGCTCATAATGCGCACGACATTCTGGTCCGGTTCAATCTGCTGGGCATCCCCGGCATCCCCGCGTTCCCGCTGATACTCGCACAGGTTCAGGAAGCCGCGCAGGGACATCCTGCCCTCATACCGGGATGCCCGGCTGCACAGGGCATACAGGTTCGTCTGCCTCCGGGCCCCCTGCGGCATGGCCGCGCACAGTGCCCAGATTTTCGAATCAATCAGGATTTCCTGCAGGAAACTCCCCAGCGGCATCTCCCCGGCGCGTTTGCGCCAAACCATCAGTTTGGCCAGCAGGGAAGCCACTTTTTCCTGCTCCCTCCCGCTTCCTGCCGCATACCGGCAGGCTGCCGCATACAGGGTCCCTTCCCGGTCGCACAGCCGCAGTTCGGCCAGTGCCTGCGCAGGCAGCCGGTACAGCGCCCGGAGGACGGTGAGCAGGGCATAATCGTTCTCAAAATTGACGCAGAGCCACAGAAGGGACAGGAATACCTGTACCTCATAGGATTCATAAAACCCGCCTCCGGCATCGGAATAGAACGGGATTCCGGCCTCCATCAGGGTCTGCATCAGGGTCTGGATCCGGCTTTTGGGCGAGCGGATCAGGATCGCGATGTCCCCGTAGCGGGTCCTGCGCATTTCCCCGGTCCCGGGATCCCTGACCGGCTCCATAAGCAGGGAACGGATCAGGGAAACCGCATAGGTGCTCTCCTTCAGAACGGCCGTCATCTCTTCTGCGGACAGACTGTCCTCCGGCCCGTTTTCCACCTGCGTGCCCGCGCCGTCCCCGGCATCCGCGGGTTCTTCGGTTTCTTCCTCCCCTGTCAGGATATGGATCCCGACCGTTTCCGGATATCCGGGATCCCCGTCGTTCCGGCCGAGGTACAAACCCTCCTCCGGCGTATATTCCACTTCGGAAAGCGGTCGTTGCATGAGGGGCAGGAACAGGCTGTTGCAGAAGGATAGGATATTTTCCCCCGAACGGAAGTTCCGGTTCAGATCAATCACGGTTCCTTTGTCCGGATCCTCCGTATACGCCTCCCGGCGCCGTACGAACAGGGTCGGGTCTGCCATGCGGAAGCGGTAAATGCTCTGTTTGACATCCCCGACCGTAAACAGCTTCCCGTCCGTCCGGATCCGGGCCAGCAGGGCCTCCTGCACAGGGTTTGTATCCTGGTACTCATCCACAAAGATGTACGGCCAGCTCTTCCGGACCTGCTTGGCAATCTCCTCATCCTCCAGAAGAAGCAGGGATTTGTGCTCCAGGTCACTGAAGGAAAGCGCCCCGGCTTCCTCCTTGCGACGCGCAAAGCGTTCCCTGGCATCCGTCACCATCCGGAACAGCGCCTCGATCGCGGGCAGCAGCTTGGCGAACACCTGCTGCGTCCCGGTATCTCCATCCGCGCAGCCCCGGAGGGTGTCCGCGGCGCGACGGACCAGTTCCCGTGCGTTTTCAATCCTCTTCCTGGCTTCTTCCCGGAGGACCGGATCGCCTTTGCGGGAGGAGGACATCCGTGAATAATGAACCGGTTCATAATTCCCGGCAAGGACCGCTTCGGCATACCTCCCGGCTTCCTGCACCGCCGGTGCAAAATAAGCCGGCCCGTTTTCACGGGCGCAGATTTCCCCCGCTTCGGCAAGCAGGTTCCCGGCCCTTTCCAGGGGTTCCCGCTGGCTTTCCCGGAGGAATGCCGCAGTGCTCCCCGAGGCGAAGTCTTCCGAGGCCTTCCGGTAATCCTCCAGGACCGCCTCCTCCCATTTTTCGGGGTACGGCTGGTTCTGCAGGAACAGCTGCACCTGGGTTGCCATATTCAGCACGGAATCCAGTTTCCCCAGGCGGGAAAGCAGCCGCCTGCCGGTTTCCTCCCCGCACAGTTCATCGGCTGCCTCATCCAGGGATTCCTTCCAGAACTGGTCGGTCTGGGCCTGGTCCAGGACGGTAAACCCGATATCCACACCCGCCGGCACAAAGAAACGTCTGAGAAGGCGGATACAGAACGCATGAATGGTGCTGATTGCTGCGATATCCCGTTCCTGCCACTGCCTGTACAGGTGCGCATCCTCCCCCGCCCCCGCGGCCAGGGCACGGGAAATCCTTTCCCGCATCTCGGCTGCCGCCGCATTCGTAAAGGTAATAACGAGCATTTCGGAAAGGTTTTCCCCCTCCCGGAGGAGCGAGAGAATCCTTTCCGTCAGTACAGCGGTTTTCCCGGACCCCGCAGCGGCAGAAACAAGCAGGTCCTTCCCGCGCAGGGAGATCGCGCGGTTTTGTTCTTCGGTCCAGTTCGGCAAGGAATTCCCCCCTTTCCATACTTCGGTGTTTTTCATCCTGTTCTTTCATTATAGCATCACACCCCCCGGAAAAAAAGGCCGCCCGGACCCGGTTTCTCCTTCGTCCACCTTGCAACCCGTCCCCTTCTTTGTTATGATGAAATATGGAAATTTACGGGGATTTCCGCCGTCTTCCCAACTCTGTTTTTCCGGGAAATCCCCCGCTATAAAGGAGCATGTACCATGCAGGAAAGAATCGAAAGGCAGCTTGCCTTCATCAACAGCCGTGCGCACAGGCAGGTGCGCAGAAAACTTTCCGAAAGCGAATGGGACGAGGAAGCAGCCCGTTTCCAGAACCGGGATCTTTCCATGATGGAGCGGTATACCCGCCATCTGGAATCCTTCCTGGACAAGGAAGAAGTGGTCCTGCTGGCCGATACCCGGATCCAGGGCCAGAGAACCCTGATCGACTATCCCGACCTCTATCTCCCCGGGGAACTGGAAGAGATCGGGAAAACCCACCACATCCATGAAAAAGGAAAAGTCTGCAACCTGGCCTGCGATTACAATGCCGTCCTGCAGGAAGGCCTGGAAGGCCGCCGTGCCCGCGCCCTGCGCGCCATGGAGAAAGCAAATGCGGAAGGCCGGGAATTCCTGTCCTGTGCCATCCGCACCATCGATGCCGCGGAAAAATTTGCCCTCCGCTATGCGGATGCCCTCGAAAAAGCAGGGGATGCCGAACTGACCGAAGCACTGCGGGTCCAGCTCTTCCACGGGGCGCGCACCCTGGTCGGCGCGATGCAGTCCTTCCGGATCCTGCATTTTGTCCTGTGGGCTTCCGGCAGTTACCACAATACTGTCGGCCGTATGGACCAGTACCTGTACCCGTATTACCTGCATGACAAAAAAGCCGGGATGAGCGATGAGGATATTGAAGCCCTGTTCGAGGATTTCCTTCTTTCCTTCAACCGGGACAGCGACCTGTATTACTCCCTGCAGTGGGGCGACAACGGACAGAGCGTCATGCTGGGCGGCTGCAAGGCCGACGGGTCCAGTGCCGTCAATGAACTGACCTCCATCATCATGAAGGCCAGCCTCCACATCCGGCAGATCGACCCCAAGCTGAACCTGCGTGTCGACAAAAACACCCCGCTCTCCCTCTATATGCTGGGAACGGAACTGACCCGGGAAGGCATGGGCTTCCCGCAGTACGCCAATGACGACGTGGTCATTCCCGGTCTGGTCCGCCTGGGGTACGACATCGAAGATGCCCGCAACTATACCGTCGCGGCCTGCTGGGAGTTCATTATCCCCGGCGTCGCGATGGATATCCCCAATATTGATGCCGTCTCCCTGGCTGCCGCAGCCAAGGAAACCATCCGGGACCATGCCGCCCGGTGCGGGAGCCTTGCGGAACTGTGGCCCCATTTCTCCGCACTGCTCCGGAAGATTGCCGAAGAAAAGGCCGCCAATACCGCCCCCCTGTACATGGAACCGGCCCCATACCTGTCCGTCCTGATGACGGACTGCCTGGATAAAGCCCGGGATATCTCCCTGGGTTCCAAATACAACAACTACGGGTTCCACGGCACCGGGTTTGCCACAGCCGTGGACCAGTTTGCCGCCCTGGACGCCTTCGTATACGGTGATCACAGCGTCACCGTGGAAGAGATGACCCAGGCCGTCGAGACGGATTTCGAAAACAACCGGGAACTGCAGTACAGGCTGCGCGTGGAAGCCCCGAAAGTCGGACGGGATCCCGCTGCCAAAGCCATCGGGGATAAGGTCCTGGACCTGTATGCCGAATCCCTGGAAGGCCTCGTCAATGAACGCGGCGGCATCTTCCGCGCAGGCACCGGGTCTGCCATGTATTACCTGTGGCATGCCGACAACCTCGGCGCCACCTATGACGGCCGCGGGAGCGAAGTACAGCTTCCCGCCAACTTCTCCCCATCCCTGACCATGTCCGGATCCGGTCCTTTCTCCATTGTCAACGGTTTTACGCCGCCCTCCCTGTTCAAGGCAGTCAACGGCGGCCCCCTGACGCTGGAGATTCACGATACCGTCTTCAAGGCTCCCGACGCCATCGAGAAAGTGGCCAGACTGGTACAGGCTTTTGCCCTGGAAGGCGGCCACCAGCTGCAGCTCAACGCGGTAAACCGTGAAAAGCTCCGGGACGCGCAGATCCATCCCGAAAACCACCAGGACCTCATTGTGCGTGTCTGGGGCTGGAGCGGCCACTTTACCGAATTGGACCGCTGCTACCAGGATCAGATCATTGCCCGTACCGAATACGATATGTAACCAGCAGGAGCATAGACCAGGATGTGGACTTCTTCTCCCGATACCAAAGGCACCGTGTTTTCCATTGAAGAATTTGCCGTACAGGACGGGCCCGGCCTGCGGACCAATATCTTCTTCAAGGGCTGTCCCCTGCGCTGCAAATGGTGCCATAACCCGGAAGGATGGTCGACACGCCCCGAACGTGTAAAGAGCCCGAACGGCTGCCTGCACTGCGGCGCCTGCGATGCCGTATGCCCCTCCCCGGGGAACTGCATCCTCTGCCACCGCTGTGCGATCGCCTGCCCCCGCGGCCTGATCCGTTTTGCCGGGCAGACCTATACCGCCTCCGCTCTGGCCGAACGGGTCAAACAGAACGAGAGAATGCTCCGGGAAGGCGGCATTACGCTTTCCGGCGGGGAAGTTCTCATGCAGGGCAATTTCCTCCTCTCCGTCCTGGATGCTTTCTCCGGTTTCCACCGTGCCATCGAAACCAGCGGGTACGGGGATCCGGAACTGTTCTCCCTGGTCCTGCAAAGACTGGAAATGGCCTATTTTGACATCAAAATCTTCGATGAGGAAAAACACCGTTTCTATACCGGTGTCTCCAATAGAATCATCCTGCAGAATGCCGAAACGCTGAAAAAAAGCGGGGTTCCCTTCACGATCCGGATTCCCCTGATCACTGAGGTGAACCTCAGCGACCGGAACCTTCTGGATACGGCAGCATTCCTGCAGGGCTGCCCTACCCTGCAGGGGGTCGAGCTCCTCCCCTATAACAAAATGGCCGGCGCCAAGTACGCCATGCTGGGCAGGACCTATGAGGAAATCTTCACCCAGCCGGATGCCGAACAGCTTGCGCACGCCGTTTCCCTGTTTACCGGGGCCGGGATTCCCTGTACCGTCCGCCGGTAAAGGATGCCGTCCCCCAACCGTTTTTCAAAGGAGGTTCTCCCATGTCACTTCTCAACAACTTCTCCCTGGAAGGCAAAAACGTGATCGTTACCGGTGCCAGTAAAGGTATCGGGTACGGTGTAGCCAAGGAACTGGCAAAAGCCGGCGCCCGTGTCGCGCTGGTCGCCCGTACGCAGTCCCTGCTGGAAACCTGCAAAAAAGAAATCGAAGAAGCCGGCGGGAAGGCAGATGTCTTCACCGCGGATATCCGGAACGTGGCAAGCATCCGTTCCTGCGTCGCCGAAATTGAAAAAGCCTACGGAAAGATCGACGGACTGTTCAACAACGCCGGCATGGGAAATCCCATTCCCGCTTATGAAATCGAAGAGGCCGACTGGGACGAGATGATGGACCTCAACCTCAAAGGGGAGTTCTTCTTCGCCCAGGCAGTTGCCAACTGTATGAAAAAAACCGGCGGCGGGAAGATCTGCATGATGTCTTCCCAGGCCAGTGTCGTCGCCATCCCCGGGGAAAGCATCTACTGCGCTTCCAAGGGCGGGGTCAATATGCTCACCAAAGTATTTGCCGTGGAATGGGCAAAGGATAACATCAATGTCAATGCCATCGGACCGACTTTCATCTATACTCCCGGGACGGCAGAACGGCTTGACAACCCTGAATTCTACCAGGGTGTGGTTTCCAAAATTCCGCTGAACCGTGTCGGCACCATTAATGATGTTGCTTCCGCTGTCATTTATTTCCTCAGCGATGCCTCCTCCATGCTGACCGGGACACTGCTGCTGGTCGACGGCGGCTGGACACTCGAGTAATCCGAAGCGGAGCCCTGTGCTCCGCTTCTTTATTTTTTCCTTTGCAGGTTCACATCCGGTCTGTCCACGCAGTCTATTTGTGGACCTTTCTGTTTTCTGTTTCATCCTGAATCAATACGTTTTCGGAAGTAAAGGAGGTCCTATACTGTGAAGATAGCCATACTCGGGGCTGCCGGCAAGGCCGGTTCCCGGATTGCCCGGACGGCACTTGACCGCGGTCATTCTGTTACCGCGGTAGTCCGTCCTTCCTCCGTACCGAGCCTGACATACGAATGCCCGGTCCTGGCACGGGACCTCATGGATTTGACGGCAGACGACCTTCGTCCCTATGAAGTTGTCATTGATGCCGTCGGATCCCATGGACCCGGAACAGAGAATGAACACATTGCAACAATGCGCCACCTGATCTCGGTCTTCCGTTCCCTTCCCACGGTCCGCCTCCTGGTTGTCGGCGGCGCCGGCAGCCTGTTTGCGGACGAATACGGGGAAAGCCTGGTAATGGATGCGATTCCGGAAACTTACCGGGCCGTCCCCCTGGCCATGGCACAGGCTTTTCAGGAACTCCGGGACAGCGGGATTAACTGGACCTACTTCAGCCCGGCAGTCCATTTTGATCCGGATGGCCGACGTACCGGGAAGTACATCCTGGGCAATGATTATATTCTCCCCAATTCCATGGGGGAGAGCCGGATTTCCTATGACGATTATGCCATCGCCATGGTAGATGAGGCCGAACAGGGTCGTTTTATCGGGCAGCGTTTCACTGCCGTTTCCGATACCTCAGCCCTGGAGCGGGACAGCGATTTCAACCTGTTCAACCTGGCTGCCGGATCCGGATTCCTGCGCCGCGGTTCCTATTTCGGCGTATATTTCGTTCCCATGCGTTTTTCCACCGGGGGTATGTCCTATGCTTCGAACGCTCTGGAAATCGCTTCCCGGCGCGGTGCGGCGGCCCAGGTCGGTGGATCCATGCTGAAGCTCATCCCCACCTATAAAGGCCATAATATCCCCTATGCCATCCGTACCGCCCCGGCGGAGATGACGCTCGTCTCCCTGTACGGTACTATCCGTTTCTGCTTTGCCAGGCCAAACCTCCTGCTGATCAAAGGGGAAGGCGGACTGGGCCTGAAGCTGGAAACCAACATGCATGAACACCAGCTCTTCAAAAAACGCGGGGAGAAAGCCTGGGAAGAACTCCTTCCGTATCTGGGGGACCTCATCATCAACCCGCTGCAGGGCTCTATCGATATTGACGCTCCGTATGTGTGGGAAGAGTTGACCACGCCGCGCGTGCGCGGGGAAGCAAAACCGGATGCGGACGGACGCTTCCTTCTTTCCCTGGAAGAATTTACCGTTTCCGGCGTAGTGCGGGACAGTTACCCCACCTATGAAGAAGGTCTCGCGGACGTTACCGCAGATTGGGAAAGCTTCCTGTCCAAAGTCCCTCCCTTCCCCGGGGTGCTGGAACAGCGCCGCCTGGAAGCGGTTTGGACCCTGTGGTCCTATCTGGTCGGCCCTTCCGGCCTGATCAAACGCCCACTGATCTATATGACCGGGAAAGGGGTGGCTTCCGCCTGGCAGATGTGCCAGAATGCAGTTGCCCTGCACCATGACATCGACCTGGCTGTCGAGCTGCTGCTCAACATGCTGGACCAGCAGTTCCCTACCGGCCAGCTGCCGGACCTGTACGATGACCTGCACGGGGCCAATATGACCTTCAAACCGCCGCTGCAGGGCTGGGCTCTCAAGTGGATTATGAAGAGTCATGACCTGAAGCAGGAAGTGCCCCGCGAAAAACTGGAGCGGATGTATGAAGGCTTCCTGCGCTGGGCTGACTGGTTCTTCCAATACCGGGACGATGACCATGACGGCCTTCCCCAGTATGAACACGGAGATGAGACCGGCTTTGATGACAATACCATTTTTGAAAGAAACCCGATCATGAAGCTGCCGGACCTGCCCGCCTATCTCGCCCTCACGTATGAAGCGCTGGCAGATCTTGGCCGGATCCTCGGCCGGGACGAGGACGCTGAAAAGCTTATGCAGAAGTCCAGGGAACTCATCGACCGACTGGTCAGGACTTTCTGGAACGGGGAAAGATTTATCGCTCTTACCGCCCGTACCCATGAGGTGGTTGCTACGGATTCCCTCCTGTACTACCTCCCGATCGTCCTGGGCAAACGGCTGCCGCAGGAAATCATAGACAGGATTGCTTCCGATCTGTCCGAAGAAGGTGAATTTCTGACCGGTTACGGACTGGCCAGCGAACGATTGACCGGGGACGGGTTCCGCGGAGTCGGCTATACTCGGGGTGCAGTCCTTGCCCCCACTAACCTGCTGATCCTGACCGGGCTGTATGATGCGGGATATGAGGATCTTGCCAAAAAAATCGCGCTTCGTTACTGTACGGCGCTGAAAAACGGCGGATTTAACCTCATGATCAACCCGATGCAGGGCAACTTCGGTGGATTTGCCTGCAGCTGGCCTGCCTGTGCCTATGTTGCACTGGCAGACATGATCAGCATGTAATCGGAAGGAGGCATAAAGCATGAAAATCGCAGTTATCGGCGCCACCGGAAAAGCCGGCAGGCTGATCGCCCGGGAGTCCCGTCAGCGGGGATATGATGTCACCGCCATAACCCGCCCCGCTTCCCTCGGCAAACTGGAGGACAACTATCCGGTAATCCCGAAGGATCTGTATGATCTGACTACGGAAGACCTGGCCGGTTTCGATATTGTCGTGGATGCCTTTGGCACGGATTTCTCCAAACCGGGAAATGAATACCAGCACGTTACCTCTGTTGAACATTTGATCCGGATTCTGGAACCCCTTCCCGATGTCCGCCTGTTCGTAATCGGCGGCGCCGGAAGCCTGTTCACAGATGAAAGCCGCAGGCACCGGATTCTGGAATCCATCGCCCCGGAAATGCGGGCTGTCCCGTATCATTCCTATCTCGCCTATCAGAAACTCGCCCAGAGCACGATCAATTATACTTTCATGAGCCCGGCCGAAATCTTTGATTTTGCCGGTCCCCGTACTGGACAGTATACCTTGGGTACGGATGTTGCGATTAAAAACAGTGTCGGCCAGAGCTATATCACCTATGCCGATTATGCAGTCGCCATGGTGGATGAATTCGAGAACCGTAAGTTTGTCAAAGCCCGTTTTACCGCAGTCTCCGAATCCAGATACAAGAACGACGGCAAAAACTTTTTCACGCTCGGGATCAATCCCTTCACCCGCCGCGGGGCTTACTTCGGAATCTATACCTCCACCCCGACGGGCTATGGAAGCGCGCGCCTGTATCTCGGTTCCCGTCGGGGGGAAGCCGCGTTGAATCCGGATAACCGCCTGGTAGATATCTCCCCGATTCACAACGGGCATAAAGTGCCTTACGCGGTCATGACCACGGCCGAGGAACTGATCCTGCGCACACAATACGGCAATATCCGTATTTGCATGCCGGATGAAAACCTGATGTACTTCCGTGGGGAGAACGGACTGGGCCTGCGTATTGATAAAACCATGGTTGCACATGAAATCATGAAGCCGCGCGGTGACAAAGCATGGGAAGCTGTGATTCACAATATCTGCAGCCTGATCTTTAATCCCCTGCAGGGCCGGATCGATATGGATGCCAAATGGGACTGGGAAAAGTTGTGCACCCCGATCGTCAAAGGGGATATCCTGCCGGATGAGAAGGGAGAATTCCTTCTTTCCATTGAAGAATTCCCCTATGCCGGTTATATCCGGGACAGTTATCCATCCTATGAAGACGGTCTCTCCGCGATCAGGAAAGAGTGGGAAGATTTCCTTGCCCTGCAGCCGGATCTCGGAGAAGAATATACCAACGAAAGAAAACAGGCCGCCTTCATGACCTGGTCGCACCTGGTCAGCCCCAGCGGCCTGGTCAAACGTCCTGTTCTATGGATGATGGGGCAATCCTGTGCTTCTGCCTGGCAGATGTGTGAAGGCGCCGTTGCCGTGCGCAACAACCTGCCGCTGGCAATTGAATTGCTGCTCAGCTACATTGATCAGCAAAGCGAGTTTGGACAGCTGCCGGACCTGTACAACAATATGAACGGCAGTTTCACCATGTTTAAGCCCCCGCTGCAGGGCTGGGCACTGAAAATCCTGATGCAGCAGTATGATTTCAGCAAGGATGTCCCCAGGGAAAAACTGGTTGCCCTGTACGAAGGCCTTTCCCGCTGGGCGGACTGGTTCTTCCAATACCGGGACGACGATCACGACGGACTTCCGCAGTACGAACACGGGGATGAATCCGGCAACGATGATTCTGCCCTCTTCCGGGAACGCTATGACGTAGAGCTCCCGGACCTGTCAGCCATGCTCGTCCTGTTGGATGAAGCCCTCGGCGATATCGCGGAAATCCTGGACCGAGGGGAAGAATCGGTTTTCCATTCCTCCAGGTCCCGGGAAACCTTGCAGAAACTGCTTGCCGCTTTCTGGAACGGGGAACGGTTCATCGGGCTCACCAACGGGGATCACCAGGTAATCCGTACCTCTTCCCTGATGCTCTTCCGTACAATGATTCTCGGGCACCGGCTGCCCGGCGAGGTCCTGCAGCACATGATCCGGGATCTGACAAAAGAAGGCAGTTATCTGACGCCGTACGGGCTGGCCAGCATCCGTCTGGACAGTCTGGATTACAGCAAGGCCAGTTTCGGAAATGCCTTTATCAGCGCCTCGGATAACCTGATGATCGTGACAGGCCTTTATGATGCCGGAGAAAAGGAATTGGCGAAAAAACTGGCCAAACGCTACTGTGACGGCATCAAAATGGGAGGATCGCCTTATTACGGTGTCCGCGGCGGGTTCGCCGGCAGTTGGACCGCATCCGCTTTCCAGATTCTGGCAAACATTGCACAGAACGGATAAGCGAAGGGTCCCCTTGTCCCCGGTTTCTCTTGCAAACAATCGGCCGGTACATCCTATATGGATATACCGGCCCGTTTTTTGTCAGGAAATCCATGTCTGCATAATCCCTTATCCCGCTTGCATAATAATGCATGTTTTAATTCATAATTATTCTATATTTGCAGGTTGAAAATCATATGCAGAGCCTTCATAATATAAGTAAGTTTCTCATTCTCATATCTGGAGGAAACTCACATGAAAAAACTGACACAAGGGAAGATCTGGTGCTTTGCCATCGGACAGTTTGGCTGGTCCATTCTTGCTGCCCTGATCTCCAACTGGCTGGTCTATTACTATCAACCTGCACAGGAAGCAATCGACGCGGGACATAAACTGTTTATCCCGCAAGGCCTGGTTATCCTCGGGTTTGCAACCATTTTGGGAGCCATCACCGCATTCGGCCGTATCTTTGATGCCATCACCGATCCCTTGATCGCTTCCGCATCCGATCGGCACAAATCCAAAGCAGGCCGCCGCATTCCCTTCATGCGTGCTGCTTCCATTCCGTTCGCGGCAGCCACTATCTTTACATTTATCTCTCCCGTGAATCATGTTTCCTGGGTCAACGCTGTATTCCTTTTCCTAATGCTGACCACGTTCTATTTCTTCATGACCATGTACTGTACCCCCTATACCGCGCTGATTCCCGAACTGGGGAGCACACAGGATACACGCATGAGCATTTCCACCACCATTTCCTTTACCTATATTGCCGGTATGGCTATCGCTTATGTGGCACCTGCAGTCTGGGGAATGCTGACTCCTGCATTCGGCCGTATGCACGCCATGCAGATTACTTTCGCAGGAATGGCCATTCTGGGCTTGGTTTGCCTGCTGGTCCCGGTCTTTACCATACGGGAACGGGATTATATAGATATTGTTCCTTCCCAAGGCACTGCATTCTCTTCCCTGCTGAAGACTTTCCGGAATAAGGAGTTCCGTCGTTTTGTCGCCTCGGATATCTCTTACTTCCTGGGAATTACAATGTTCCAGACCGCACTCCCCTATTTTGTTACCAGTCTTCTGAAACTGGATGAAGGAATGTCCACCGTATATTTTGTCCTGATGACTGCGCTTTCCCTGCTGTTCTACATCCCGATCAATAAACTGACTCCCAAATGGGGAAAGAAAAAAGTGGTTATGCTGGCATTCAATATCTTCTTCCTTTGTTTCCTCTATACTGCTGCCATGGGCAATCCCCTCCACTTCTCCCCTGTTCTTCAGGGATATATCCTGTGTATTGCCGCTGCTCCTGCCATGGCTGCTTTCGGGATCCTGCCGCAGGCTGTTGTCGCAGATATCGCCGAATATGACGCGCTCGAAACCAAGGAAAACCGGGCCGGCATGTTCTATGCCGCCCGTACCTTTGCCTTTAAAATGGGACAGAGTGTTGCCATGCTTCTTTTCACTGCCATTGCCACGATTCGCACAGATACCGGCCTCGGCTACCGGATCGTTGCACTGGTTGCTGCCGCTGTCTGCCTCCTGGGCGGGCTTATCTTCAGCCTGTACAATGAAAAGAAAGTCTATGAGAAGATCAGCAAATGATAAATAACTATATTTATGAAAAAGATTATCCACGCCTTATGGCAGAACAAGTCATGCCATATCTGGAAAGTCACCGGCAGGATTTGACATTCTCCGGCTGGGATGGAAATCCCCTGCATTGTGCTGTATTTCATGCGGAAGAAGAGAAAGGCACCCTGGTTATCTGTCACGGCTTTACAGAGTCCTGCGAAAAATTCCATGAGCTGACCTATTATTTTCTGACAGCCGGTTTAAACGTATTGATCCCGGAACACAGAGGCCACGGTCTTTCCTACCGCGCAGTTGAAGACCGGACACTAGTACACGTAAATCGTTTCGAAGAATATGTGGATGATTTTGCACTGCTGATGGACAACATCGTGCTTCCGGAATATAAACACCCACATTATCTGTTTGCCCATTCTATGGGTGGTGCCATCGGGGCAATGTACATGGAACGGTATCCCGCCGTATTCGAGAAAGCCGTCCTTTCCTCCCCCATGATCGCTCCATCTACTGGCAGTACTCCTTATGGGATTGCAAAAGGTATATTCGGCACCCTGTGTTTCCTGGGCAGCGGGAAAAAACGCTCTATCGTTTCCAAGGAATATCCGGGATACGAACGCTTTGAAGACGCAAGCCGTACCTCCCGCGTCCGTTTCGATGAATATGAGACTCTCCGGGAAGTTACTCCCACCATCCAGACATATTCTCCTTCCTGCCGCTGGGTTTGGGAAGCAGCAAAAGTCAAAAACAAAATCCTTCGTAAAGGAGAACCGGAGAAAATCAAGACGGAAATCCTGCTGTATAATGCTGACGGAGATACATTGGTTCTGCCGGAACCTCAGCAGGCATTCATCCACCGGGTGGAAAACGGGCATTTTTGTGTTGCCGAACATGCCAAGCACGAAATATACGGCAGTGAAGATTCCACATTGAAGCCCTATTTGGAATCCATTTTTACATTTTTCCAGATCTGAGTTTCCCGGATAGACCCAGCCTGGACCATACAGAAAAATGCCCTGGTGTAACCACCAGGGCATTTCCATTGCGTTTTCTAGGATTTACGGAGCTTCAGACGTTCTACAGCTTCATCCCGCATTTTGTATTTCAGGATTTTTCCCGCTGCGTTCATCGGGAATTCCTCGACGAACTCGATATAACGGGGGACTTTATGCCGTGCAATAGACGCAACGATGTATTTGCGCATTTCTTCTTCCGAAACCGACTCTCCGGGTCTCAGAATAATGCATGCCATAGCTTCTTCCCCATATCGTTCATCCGGAACGCCGATCACCTGAACATCCTGTACTTTCGGATGCGTCAGGATGAATTCCTCTATTTCCTTCGGATAGATGTTTTCACCGCCGCGGATAATCATATCCTTGATTCTTCCCGTTACACGATAGTTGCCGCGCTCATCCCTGCATACCAGATCTCCGGAATGCAGCCATCCGTCAGCATCAATCGTTTCCCGGGTTGCTTCCGGCATCTTGTAATAGCCTTTCATCTGGTTATATCCGCGGGAACAGAACTCCCCATTGACACCGACCGGGACCTCTTCCCCAGTTTCAGGATCGACAACCTTGCATTCCACATGCGGGAAATCATACCCTACCGTTTCCGTGCGAACATCCAGCGGGTCTGTCCACGCAGACATCGTACTTCCGGGAGCAGTCTCTGTCTGGCCGTACACACTCACAATCCCGATCATGTGCATTTCGTCTTCCCTGGCGGCACGACGCATCAGTTCCGGCGGGCAGCCCGAACCGGCCATAATACCGGTACGCATGTGGGAAAAATCCGTTTTCCGGTAATCCTCGTGATTGAACATTGCAATAAACATCGTAGGAACACCGTTGAAACAGGTAATCTTTTCCTGATTTATACAGGCAAGAGACGATTTGGCAGAGAAATAAGGCATCGGGCACATTGTCGCTCCATGCGTCATGGAGGCGGTCATGCTTAGGGTCATCCCGAAGCAGTGGAACATCGGCACTTGGATCATCATTCGGTCTGCTGTAGAAAGCCCCATGCGGTCTCCGATACATTTCCCGTTATTGACGACATTATAATGCGTCAGCATGACCCCTTTGGGGAACCCGGTTGTCCCAGACGTATACTGCATGTCACAGACATCATCCGGTTTGACCTGGGCAGCCAAGCGGGCCGTCTCTTCCGGGGGTACCATGGATGCACGCTCCATCGCTTCCGCAAATGTAAGGCATCCCGGCTGCCGGAAGTCAACAGTAATAACATTTCGGAGGAACGGAAGCCTGCGGCAATGCAGCGGTTCACCTGGTTTTGAAGTTGCAATTTCCGGACACAGTTCATTGATGATAGCCTGATAGTTGGAATCCAGCGCGCTCTGGATCATAACCAGCGTATGCGTATCACTTTGATGCAGCAGATATTCAGCCTCATGGATCTTATAGGCGGTATTCATGGTAACCAGTACAGCCCCGATTCTGCAACAAGCCCAGAACGTAATGTACCACGCCGGGACATTCGTACACCAAACCGTAACTTTAGCTCCCGGTTTCACTCCCAGACTGACCAATGCCCTGGCAAAACGATCCACATCCTCCCGGAATTCCGAATAGGTACGAGTGTAATCCAGTGTAGTATATTTAAAGCAGTACTGATCCGGGAATTCTTCCGCAACACGATCCAGCATCTGAGAAAAAGTCATATTAATCAGTTCATCTTTTTTCCAGATATACTGACCTGATCCATCATGGTTATAGTACAAGGCCGGTTTCTTGCCCCGTGTGTCTTCGAAGCGATGCATATAGTTGACGAAATGCGGAAAGATTACTTCCCACTGAGTCAGATCTTCCATCCACTCCGGTTTCCACTCCAGAGAAATGAACCCATCATAATCTATGGAGTTCAGAGCCCGCATGACATCCTGTACCGGGAAAGTTCCTTCCCCGATAAGCTCGTACTCGCCTTCATCATTGCTGTCACGCAAATGCACATGTTTGACATAGGCTCCCAGATTTGTGATGGAATCAGCCGTACTTTCTTTCGCATCACGATAGGTATGATGAACATCCCATAAAACCCCGAGTTCATCACAAGCAAAATGATCCAGCAATTTGCGCAGACGCTGGGTATCCGAGAAAACCCCACTGGTTTTCACCAGTAAGCGAACTTCATTCTCTTCTGCTACGGGAAGAAGCAATTCCAGACTCTCTTTAATACGGTCCCTGTCATCACTGGCTGCAAATGCTCCTACATAAGGAACATGCATATCTCCCGCCAAACGGATCAACGCTGTAAGTGTTTCAATTATATCTTCGCTGCGATTTGAAAGATCACAGGAACTGTCAAAGCACGGAATCGAAAGGCCCTTTTCGCGTAATCCACGCACAGTGGCCGCCGTGCTATACCGATGAAAAGGTCCACCGCGCCCCATCAATTCCGGTTTCTTGAATACGTTATATACTTCAATGCCGGAAAACTCCATTTCCTGGGCGGCATCGATGCTTTCATCCCAACCCAATGATTCCCATCCGCGGGTGGAAAAGGAAAGTTTCATTCTATTCCCCCTCCTCATACACAATCTTGTTTACAGCACTGACATATGCTTCGATGGCAGCACCGATAATATCCGTTGAAATCCCGCGTCCGGCATATACCTTACCACCGGAACGCAGTCGGATTACCGTCTCACCCATAGCTTCACGGCCTTCCGTTACCGCCTGGATCTGGAAGTCATCCAATTCATAATGGGTGCCGACAATCTGTTCAATCGCCAGGAAACTAGCGTCGATCGGTCCGTCTCCCACAGCCAGTCCATCAAGAAGCTGTTCTCCTTTTCTCATACGGATATGGCTGGTTGCTGTAATTGTATTACCTGAATTAATGATGTAATCTTCCACCCGATAAGTAGGCGGCACCTGTAAAGCAGAGCTGGCTACAATTGCATCCAGTTCTTTAGCATTAACCGTTTTCATGGATGCAATGCGGGTAAATGCTTCATATACCTTGGATGCGTCTTCCTCACTGATCTCATAGCCCAGTTTTTCTGCAGCCTTCACAACTGCACTGATATCATCATGGATCGTAAGTTCCACCTCATCCTTTTCATCCCTGACCCCATTATCAAACGGACTGAGTTTGCTGCGATGAGTTTCATACATCCGCCGGATCTGTGTGGCCGTACGATGGAGTTCTGTTGTACGAGCCCGGCAGCCAACTCCATATTCACTGCCTTTCACAGCCAGAATGTGTATCAGTTTTTCCAGTGACGCTGTATAATCCCCCCCGGAAGAAACCTTAACTTCTCCCGCTCCTGCCAATACCGCATCCATAGCAACCGCATCGGCAATGTACAGTTCATTCGAACACAATACGCCCAATCGCACCTGCTCCGGCAGATAGTCACGGATGATTTTGATGGATTTATGAAATTCCTCGGGCAGCATTATCCCGGCAGTATCGCAAACCGTAACCACAGTCGCTCCGGCATCTACAGCCGCAAGTAAAATCTCACGCAGATATTCCGGATCACTGCGTCCTGCATCTTCCGCAACAAACTCTATCTCCGCTGTGTGCGTTTTGGCTGCAGCAATCATCTCGACCACTTTTTGCAGCATTGCTGCCGGTTTCAGATGGCAGAGGTATTCCATCTGTACCGTACTGACCGGAGCTACGATCTGCAGACGCGGACGGACAGCTTCCTTCAGCGCGCTCCAGGTAATATCTAATGTATCTGCCTCTGTCAATGACAGCGGAACAGCAACCGTACTTTCCTTGACTGTACCGGCTATGGATTTAATCAACAGACTATCCGTCCTTTTGTTCTGGATCGGAGCTGTCTCTATTACATCGACATGCAGTCTATCCAGCATCTTAGCCAGCTCTATTTTTTCGCGGAAAGAAAGAGTGAATCCACCTTCCGCTGCCGGCTGTTTCATCGTTACATCACTGATCCAGATGTTTTGCATTTTTGTAGCTCCTTTATACACACCAAATAAGAAGTCCCTGAGATCCTTACAGATCTCAGGGACGAATATACATCCGTGGTACCACCCTAGTTACCGCACAGTGCGGTCTCTCTTCTTCAGGATTCTTTCAAATCCTTAGCCATGATAACGGGGCTGCCGTCATTTCTTACTAAGATTCAGAAATGCTGCTCTGGACTGAGACTGATTTGTGTTCTTCTCGCTGACTTACACCTACCGTCAGCTCTCTGTGCTTTCGGAAACACATCATAATTCCCTCATCGCATTTACGTTTATAAACAGTATCATATACATTTTCGAATGTCAAGCAAATTTATGTGAATTCACTTTACCCCATACATCGAATATATATAATACTATTCTCTCTATTCCAATCATTACAGCTTCATCGAATCCATTTATCGGATAGTGTTAAAGCAGGATATCCCCAATCTTCTCCCACTCCGGATATAACCAGGTCAAATCCGTTTTTCCTCAAAACTTTCGCTGATGCAACATTCTCCACCATTGTACTTGCTGTGATGATTTGTATGTCTGTCTGTCCATACAGATAATCAACAAGCAAACCAACCGTTTCTGTTGCAATTCCCTGGCCCCACCACTCCTTAAGCAGTCTGTACCCCAGACTGATCTTCAGTATTTCCGATCGGTACCCATAGAATTCTGCTATGCCACAGAATTCCATGTTTTTCTTCCAATAGATGCCTAAATGCAGAGATTCCTTTTCTAGAAAGAGTTTATCATACATTCCGTAGATGACGGTATGGATATCCCGGATAGACTGTTCATACAGAAATGTCGGCAGGTAACGGTATACTTCGCTACTGTTTCGGAGTCTGTCCACGGCATCCGCATCTGTTTCTTCGATTCGTTTCACAAGAATCCGATCCCCTTCCAAACAAGGAATCCTGTCAAACGGCTTATGCATGAAATCATCCTCCCCTCCTAAAACCCAGCCAGATCAGGTCTCTACTCAAACCGAATGTGACGGAGTGTCCCCAGCCCGGTTACCAACTGCGGAATTCCTTCTGCGACTTCACTTTCAAAATTGAAATGAAGATGTCCAGTCAGAATTGCTTTCACGGCGGGACTGTTCTTAATCATTTTCATGGTTTCCAGAGTCAGGTCGTCCGGACACTGCTGCCGGAACCGATATTCACTGTAACCTTTCATTTTCTCCTCGGGAGTCCCGCAAAGATATGCACACGTATTCTTCTTTACTTCCATGGATTCTCTGTATAGATGTTTCTCATACAAGGGAGTATGAAACATCAAAACGACCGGTTTCCCTTTCTCCAATACCTCTCTCAGCTTTCTAACATGTTGCTCATAAAAAAGATAATAGCTATTATCTATAGCAACAAACTGTACATTTCCAAACTCCCTAACTGCAAATCCAATGTCATTCCCAAAGCAGTTCTGTACCTCTTTATAGCTTTGCATCTTATATGGAAGATCTTCAAATGCTTCCCCAACATATAAGGAGAATTCATGATTCCCAACCGCAAAAAACAAATCCGTTTCACTGGCAAAAGCTTTGGCCCGATCCAAATTAGCATGGGATACAAAATCTATCAGGTCTCCAGTATGCATAATCGGAAGCCCTTTTTCCTTTGAATATGCTATGGTGAATGCCAAATTCTCCTCATTATCCAGAAATATCTGTTTTCGGTCCACAGCCAACTTCTGCTTTCGTCCATTATCCCTCTCATCAACATCTGTAATATGTGTATCGCTGACATGCAGCACTTCAAATGGTTGTGAAAGTCCAATATGAATAATATTATACAGAATCTGCATTTTATCTTCCTCCTGATGGTATTCCTCTGGAATAAAAAAGAAAATCTCGAAATTGATTTCCTTGTACGGTTCGTTTTCCCAAACAGTTTATCCCCATACTAACATTTCCTGCTGGAACAGCTTTTCTATTCTCTCTGCTGAGATGCAGTACATGTTCAAATCTACTATAGTATAAACATAAAAAAGACGGAAGCATAACTTCCGTCTTTTTGTTGGAATCCGGCGACGACCTACATTCCCGAGCCGTTGCCAGCTAAGTATTCTGGGCGCTGAAGGGCTTAACTTCTGTGTTCGGAATGGGTACAGGTGGATCCCCTTCGCCATAGTCACCGGAAACTCTTTGGATGTTCTTCGCACCCTCAAAACCATATACAATCTTTCTGCTCCGAATTCCTTCAGTCTCTTTCCTCTTTCTCCGTATCCTCTCCAACGTCTCGCACTTTTCTCTTTCTCCGCGTCTCACAAGCTTCTTTCAACGCTTCTTCCGCGCTTTCCTTCCGCCTGGATCAAGCCCTCGACCGATTAGTATTGACAAGCTTTTACATTGCTGCATTTACACCGTCAACCTATCTACCTTGTCGTCTGCAAGGGGTCTTACCTGCTTGTAGCAGTGGGAACCTTTTTCTTGAGGTGGGCTTCACGCTTAGATGCTTTCAGCGTTTATCCCGTCCGTACTTCGCTTCTCAGCTATGCCGTTGGCACGACAACTGCTTCACCAGAGGTACGTCCATC
>JAFPSR010000038.1 GCA_017413675.1 Clostridia bacterium
ATCTATACCCATATTGAAGATGAAAAAGCCCTTCTGGGAGATATCGTGCCTGCCGAAAAGATCGGCAGACGTTCCCTTTCCAGTGCGGCAGTCATTCTGCTGGACAAAGGCGAAGGCATCTCGGTAACCATCAAGAACATCAACTGGGTAACGCCCGCGATGTACACTTCCGCCCTGGCTACGGCCGGTGTTACCGATGCCAAGGTCACGGTAGCCGCCCCCTTTGAAGTTTCCGGTACCGCAGCCCTGGCCGGCATTCTGAAAGCCTACGAAGTTGCCGCTTCCGTCAGTCTGGATGAAGAAGCCAAGAAGATCGCCGGGGAAGAGTTGGTCACCACCAGCGAACTGGGCGACCTGATCGGACAGGAAGATGCGGAGCGCCTGGTTGCTGCTGTCAAACAGTATGTTGCCGAAAACGGGCTTTCCGATCCCGCAAAGATCCGTCCTTATGTCGTGGATACCGCCAAGCAGATGGGCATCAAACTTACGGATGACCAGATCGATACGATCTGCAAGCTTATGGCAAAGATCGCTACACTGGATCTGGATCCCGAAACACTGAAAAACCAGATCAACGACCTGTACCGGAAGATCGAAAAGTTTGTAAAGTTCGGACAGAGCGCCAATGACTTCTTTGCTTCCATCGCACAGTGGTTCGCCGGTGTCATGAACTGGTTTGCCAGTCTCTTCAAGTAATTGTTTCTGCAGTCAACCCGGTGGGACATGATCCGTCATGTCCCATCTCTTTTTTCTTTTATTATTCTATTTCCATAACAGTTATGGTATATTCAGTATAGAAATATTACAGGAGGTTTTCCCAATGGCAGTGAATCGTTTTGTTCTCAACGGCATGTCCTTCCATGGCCACGGCGCCATCCAGGAGATCCCCGGAATCATTGCTTCCAAAGGCTTTAAGAAGGCATTTGTAGCTTCGGATCCGGATCTGATCAAGTTCGGCGTGACAGCCAAAGTCACGGATCTCCTCGAAAAGAACGGGATTGCCTATACCGTATTTTCCGATATCAAACCGAATCCCACCATCGAAAATGTCCAGAAGGGCGTGGATGCCTACCGTGCTTCCGGCGCTGATTTCATGATCACAATCGGCGGCGGGTCTTCCATGGATACCGGCAAAGGCATCGGCATTATTGTCAACAATCCCGAATACTATGACGTGCGTTCCCTGGAAGGGGTAGCCCCGACGAAGAACCGTACCGTCTTTACCATTGCCGTTCCGACCACCGGCGGTACCGGGGCGGAATCCACGATCAACTACGTCATCACCGACGTGGAAAAGAAACGCAAGTTCGTCTGTGTGGATCCTAACGACATTCCCGATGTTGCCGTAGTCGATCCCGATATGATGGCCACAATGCCCAAGGGTTTGACCGCTTCCACCGGCATGGATGCCCTCACGCATGCCATCGAAGGATATACCACGAAAGGCGCCTGGGCTCTGGCAGACTGTCTGGACCTGGAAGCCATCAAGCTGATCGCCAAGAACCTTCGCAAGGCAGTGGAGAATGATCCCGACGGACGGGAAGGCATGGCCCTGGCACAGTACGTGACCGCCATGGCCTATTCCAATGTCGGTCTGGGCATCGCCCATTCCATGGCACATACCCTGGGGGCTGTCTATGATACACCGCACGGGGTTGCCTGCGCGATGATGCTCCCGATCGTCATGGAATTCAACAAGGAATACACCGGCGAAAAATATAAAGCCATCGCGGAAGCTTTCGGGGTTGACACCGAAGGCATGGATCAGGATGCCTACCGCAAGGCGGCCATCGATGCCGTACAGCAGCTGTCCGTGGATGTCGGTATTCCCACCAAGCTGGACAAGCTGAAGGAAGAGGATCTTCCGTTCCTTTGCGAATCCGCTGCCGCGGATGCCTGCGCACCCGGCAACCCGCGCTTCGCCACCCTGGAAGATTTCGAAGCCATGTTCCGTAAACTGATGTAGTCCTCTGATTCCATTCCATCCGGGGCGGGGAACCATTCTCCGCCCCGCTTCGTTTATTGGAAAAGAACGGATTGTTCCATCCGTCCGAACGATGATAGGATCATCAGGAAAATCTCCGCTTCTCCTTCGGAAGCATCTACGAAAGGAAAGTATATGCGAAAACCTGTCCGCATTTTTATGTGCCTCTTCTGCATCCTGGCCCTCCTGGCAGGCTGTGTCAAAGTCCCGCCAGTACCTTCTGCAGTCACGGATTCACCGGTTCCGGACATTGTGCCTTCCGAATCGGTTCCTGCTGTCTCGGAACAACCCCTGACGCCGGAACCCACCGCATCGGAAACCCCGGCGACCCCCGATCCCGGCAGTCACTATGTGTTCCGGCCGAAAGTGGTTTCCTCTTACGCCAGGGAATTGTTCGGGGATAAGATGTGCGATGCCTGGTTTAACCTTGTGGATGCCGTCATGGCCGGGGAAGATTCCTTTGCCTGTCCGGATGACGAAACTTTTGCCTGGGTCCTGGGACAGTTCCCGGACAAATTTTTCCCGGTCATGAGTGAACTCATCATAAAAGATCCTACCGTGGATCCCGATCATCCCGTCCAGAACGGGATGGGAAGAATTACCTATCTGACCACGCCGATCGATGCAGCTATCCGGATCGCCGATTTTTCCGAACAGGTGGAAAAGATCCTGAACGAAGCCCTGGAAGACGATTATTCCGATTTTGAGAAGATGTACGCTCTGTATGCCTATTTTTCCAGCCATTATACATATGACTATGAAACCTACGATAGGCTGCAGCATGCGGATGTAGATTACACAAAGCCGTATCGTGTATTTTCCCTGGGAACCGGGATCTGCGGGGAAATAGCCCCGGCCTATGCCTACCTGCTTCTGCAGGCCGGCGTGGATGCTGCGAACATGAGCGGGATCCGCTCCTATGACAAATCCGGCCATGACTGGGCTTATGTCAAACTGAACGGGAAAAATTATCATATAGATCCCACTTATGCCCTGAGTTCCGAAGGCAGGCTTGACTATTTCCTGATGGATGATAACGAACGGGAAAACCAGGACGGTTACCTGCGAAAAGATTTCCATATTCTCAGCAATTACGCCCAGGATCATCCGCACCCTGACTATCAGGCTGACGATGACACCTTCCGCCCGCTTTGGGGCGGCATACCCGTAAACCTTGACCACGCCTCTCATACTCTGTACTACAGAATCCTCGATGCAGAAGGAGATGAAAAACTGCAGTCTTTCGACTACAGCGGATTCTGATCATCCCACACAGGATACCAAAATGGAAAAAACCGGAGAAAGTCCCTTTGCGGAAAGCTTTCTCCGGTTCTGTTTGTTTTGGAAAGGTTATTCGACTGTAACGGATTTGGCAAGGTTCCTGGGTTTATCCGGATCATATCCTTTGGCCACGGAGCAGTAATAGGCCAAGATCTGCATCGGGATCACTTCCAGAATGGGGGACAGGGAAGAGACGGTTTCCGGTACATAGATAACCTTGTCGGCCAGCCGGTCGATCTGCTCGTCCCCTTCGTTCGCCAGGGCCAGGACATAGGCGCCGCGTGCCTTGACTTCCTTAATATTGCTGTACAGCTTCTCAGCAAGGGATTTCTGGGTGGCCAGAGCGACCACGGGCGTTCCTTCCTCAATCAG
>JAFPSR010000004.1 GCA_017413675.1 Clostridia bacterium
AGAGCTTATGGTTCTGCTTCAATAGACCCGGTGACAAACCGACTGATCTGCTTTGTGGTCAGCGAAGACAACGACCCGCAGCTCGCTATGGATACGTTGGGAGCGATGGATGCATATCCGGCAGTGAACGGCGGCATCATCCATTCCGACCAGGGCATCCTTTACTTTACGGATGACTTCCAGGAAGCGGTGGCTGACAGGAACCTGATCCAGTCCATGTCCCGCCGGGGGAACTGCTGGGATAACGCACCGCAGGAATCCTTCTTTGGGCATTTCAAAGATGAAAGTGGGTATAAGGGATGCAAAACGCTTGACGAATTACGGGAGAAAGTACAGGATTATAGCGTGTACTATAATGAAGAACGCAGGATCCACAGCCGGGGGAAGATGACCCCGGCAGAATACGAGGCGTACCTGTGCGCCCTGGATGAAGACGCGTTTGCCGCATACATGGCGGCCGAGGAAGAGAAATACCTGAAGAAAAAGGAAGAGACCGCCGCGAAGGCCGCAGAGCGTGCGAGGGTGAGGCGGGAAGCCATAGAGGCAAGACTGGAGGAGATCACAAATGAAACTGGCAGACAGGAAGGAAAAGTATACGTGTTCTGATGGAAGTGAACGGCCGGACGACTTGATCATACCGTTCCTGGACAATCCATTTGTAGAAGGCTTCCATGAGGACCGGCTTTATTACAGTAAAGATTTCGATGTGGCCATGTACAAGAAGATCCAGGAAGGAATGACTTACGTTGAGGCTTATAATGCGCTGGGGTTTGACACGAAAGTGCTCGGTGAAGACCGCGCCAATGCCGCCGGTAAGCGTGTGATGCGAAAAGCCAGGGACCATAAGTTGTCTACCGTGAACGAAACCAGCTATGACGGGAGCGTTCCCAGGGAAGAGATGGGAAATCTCACTCCGGAGGAGGAAGTCGCATACCTGAAGGCCCGTAACCATTACCTTGAGGAGATGCTGAAAGCGCAAAAAAAAATGCAGTACGAATTGGCGGAAATGTTTATATCCTCGAACAGCAGGAAGTAAAGGAGGATCGGTTCGCCCTGGTGCATGCGTTCATCCTCCGCCAGAAGGCCCGGCCGGAGGGCTATGCCACGAGCAGCTGCCTGAGGATGTTCGGCGTGTCAAGATCCGGGTACTACGCCTGGATCGGCCGGCAGGAGGACAGGAACGGATCCCGTGCACAGAAGGAGCATTATGAGCGGGACATCATGGAAAAGATGCGCCAGGTTGTGTTGGCGAGGAACGGCGTCATCCCCGGGAAACGCACTTTCCGTGTGGAACTGTTCCGCCGTTTTGGCATCACGGTGAACGTAAAGCGGATCGCCCGCCTGATGAAACGGATGAACCTGGTGGCGCAGGCACCCCATAAGGATGCCTACAAGCACCAGGCCACGCACAACCATGTGTGTGCGGCGCCGCCGAACGCGGTCGGGCAGGATTTCTTCGTGGGCCCGCGGCAGGTCATCCTGACGGACATCACTTACCTGTACTACGGCCATGACAGAAGCGTGTTTTACCTGTGCGTGTTCCGGGATGCCTACGTGAGGCAGAACCTGGGCTGGGCCGCCGGCACGCAGATGGATGTGGGGCTGGTAAAAGAAGCATATGATGCCATGATGGAAAAACATGGTAATGAGCTGAAGGGAAGTGCCGTGTACATCCATCATGACCAGGGAAGCCAGTACCTCTCCACAACCTTTAAGCAGCTGCTTGAAGATGATGGTTTTGTACAGTCAGTATCAGCGAGGGGGAATTCCCAGGATAATGCGCCGATGGAAAGCTTCTTTGGGAGGCTCAAGGCGGACATCATCGACCTGGTGGCAATGTGCCGGGACCTGGATGCGGCCCTGAAGCTTGTGGATGGATACCTGAAGGCATACAATGCGGGGCATTACCAGTATGAACTGGCCGGTCTCACGCCGGAAGAATTCTACCAGTACGCAACGACCGGGATCTATCCGCTGGACAGCTACTTTGGCGTCCCGGCGTCGGAGATGATGGCGGTTGGCGATATTAAAAAAGTCCGGCGGGCTTATGCCGACGAGGAAGCCCGGAAAAGAAGGGAGGCTGCAGCGGCAAAGAGGGAAGCACGCAGGCAGATCGACCCGGTCAGGACGATTTCCCGTGACCAGGCCCTGCTGGACAGGATGATCAGTAAATGGAGACAGGCCGGGAATGCTGCGCAGAAGCAGGTAGAGCATCTGCAAGGGATTTTGGAGCAGACAAAGGAAGCGATGAAATATGTCGTAAACCTTACCCTTGAAGCGTTGGAAGAACTGAAGGATCCGCTTTCATGGAGAAAACACGAAGAGTTGAAGTATGTGTTTGCAATGAATGAATTGTTTTAACCAGACAGAAACCGGAGTATAATAAACGCGTGCGGAACGAACCAGGGCAGACATGGGCAGGAACCGGCCGGGGATTTCGTAAAGCGAGGATCCCCCACCAACTGCATGGCTGAGCGTCCGTTCCGCTTTGCGGGAAGTCAAGGGTAAAATGCACCGCGCCGGGGCGCGGCCCTTGACTTCCCGCAATTCCCGCCGTGTCAGTCACTTGCGCGACGGGAAGCAGAAGAAAGGCCAGGGTCATCGCCGTCGCTTTACTCATTGTACGGCGGGAACCGCTCCACTACATATCTAAACCGGAAGGTTATCCCCCCTCCCGTCCCCCCCAGGGGGAAGCGCGCTCTGAAAAGCAGAAGGGGTGGCATCCGGGAGGAATCAATTTTCATTCCATAGTCATTTGCAGGCCGGGGGATAGCCGCCGGCTGTTTGGCGTGCCATTTATCCTCTGGCATTCTGTCATGCTTTCGTCCATCCGTTGACTTCTATAATTCCAGGATGGCATAAAATAGTCCGGAACTGTCTTCTTTTGTTCCGGACTGTCTATATTTTTTCCAGTAGGGTCTGTACTGTTTCCATCGCCGTCTTCTCTCTTTCCATCAAGCACCGATTTCTGTCTAAAAAAAGTCCTTGACATTTGAACCGGTACATGTCACAATCCATCGGGGTATTCTGTACGGTATTTGTTTGGTTTTATTATGGATATTATTTGACGCATTGGTTTTATTGTGGCATTATAAAGGTAA
>JAFPSR010000039.1 GCA_017413675.1 Clostridia bacterium
AGAACGAGATGTTTTATGGGTGCGAGAAGGACTACCGATCCTATGAGGAGTTCTCCACAGCCATGGCCGATTATATTGATTACTACAACAACGAGCGCATCCAGGCAAAAACAAAGTGGATGCCGCCTGTAAAATACAGAATGGCATCCACTAGTTGAGCCTCGGTCATAAATCAATGTGTCCAGGAAATGGGGTACACATCACTATCGCGTGGTTTTCTACTACAAAAAAGATCCGGAACCGGTATGTACCGGTTCCGGACCTTCTGTTTTTTACTGGGATTCATCCTGTTTTATTCAATCAGGATGGTTCTCTTTTCAGGCAGTCTCTTCTGTTCTTTCTTCGGAATCTCCAGGCTGAGGACGCCATCTTCAAACTTGGCCTTTACGTCATTTTCCGTGATCTCTTCTCCGACATAAAAGCTTCTCTGCATCGTGCCTGCATAACGTTCCTGGCGGATAACTTTGCCCTTTCTGCCGGTCTTATCCTTCTCCACATTCTTCGATGCGGTAATGGAAAGATAACCGTTTTCCAGGGACAGGTTGATATCTTCCTTCTTGAATCCGGGCAGATCCATATCCAGTTCATAATGGTCATCGTGTTCGTGCACATCGGTGCTCATTTCATGGGATGCGTGTCTGCCGTACAACTGGCGTTCCATCTGCTTATAAGCACGGGGGAACTCATCAAAGAACTCATCGAACAGATTCTCAGCAAAAATACTCGGCATCAACATAACTCATACCTCCTTAGACATGCGCTGCATACAGCGTGTCAATATGTTGTTTCCCGAGCATTGGAGCGGAGATCTTTCTGCAAGGACCTCTGTTCCTTTGTTCGATTATTATTATATCTAAACTATCAGCACTGTCAATAGGTGAGTGCTAATTTATTTTGTTAAGAAATTATGATGATTTTTGTGCTGCCCCGGCTGTTTCCATGGTATAGTTTATACAGCAAACGGTCCGGGAAAACCATCTGACAGACATCTTCTACCGGACTGAAAAGGAGGATGCTTATGAATTTCCATCTGCTGGAACAATATCTGGATTCCCTGTATGAGGAATACGGGCTTCCGTCACTGGATATCGTAGTTACGAAGGATCATGAAACCGTCTATCGTCATATGGCCGGCTTTTCGGACAATGAGAGAAAACGGCCCGTCAGCCCCCGGGACTTTTACTTTATGTATTCCAACACCAAACTGATCACGATGACTGCCATGATGCAGCTGATCGAAGCAGGGAAAGCTTCCCTGTATGATCCTGTCTGCAGGTTCTTACCGGAATGGGAATATATGACGGTTATGAACGCGGACTGGAAAACCAAGGGACCCGGATTCACTCCGACTCTGTCAGAGCCTTCCCACTATGCAAAAACACAGGTCCGTATTATCGATTGTATATCCATGACTGCCGGGCTGACCTACGATATACATTCCGAAGCCATCCAGGCTTTGGTGCGGGAAAAGCCGGATGCTTCCACCCGGGAAGTGATCGCCGCCGTCGCAAAGATGCCGCTCCTGTTTGAACCGGGAACCCGCTATCAATATTCCCTCGGGCATGACGTCATCGCTGCTGTCATTGAGGCAATCAGCGGGGAAAGGTACAGTGATTATCTGACCCGTCATATTTTCGAGCCTCTTGGCATTACGGATCTGACCTGTCACATGACGGCAGAGCAAAAATCCAGACTGAGCGCCATCTATCGGTATAATCCGGATACGAAGGAGATGCGGTATATTCCGGATAACAAACCGTTCTTTATTACCTCCAACTATGAAAGCGGAGGAGCCGCCCTGGCCGGTACCACAGAAGCCTATGCCTCCGTTGTGGAAGCGCTTGCAAACCGCGGTGTCGGCCGGAACGGGAACCGGATCCTGAAAGAAGAAAGCGTGATGCGCTTTACTCATTCGGTTCTTACCGGGGAATCGGTTCGTGACTTCCGTGTGGCGCGTTACATGGAATATTCCTATGGTCTCGGCGTCCGTGTGAAAACAACACAGTATACCGGCCAATCCCCCATCGGGGAATTCGGCTGGGACGGTGCGGCAGGCACGTATGCGGTCGTGGATCCGTTCAACCATATCGGGATCTTCTATGTGGAACATGTCCTCGGATTCCCGGATGGGCCCGGAGTCATACATCCCCGTGTACGGGATCTGGTATATAAAGGTCTGTCCCGATGAGGGACAGGCCTTTCCTGCCTTTTCCGAAAGGCTGGATGTAAACCAAATTCACCAGGATAAGGAAAGAACAAGATGGACAATATCCGGGAACGGTATACACTTCCTTCCTATTACGATTCTTATTTACAGGACAAGACGGAAAGAATCCGGGCTCTGATCCGGGAATCCGGAGAAGACGGAGATGTCTTTCTTTTTATCACGGATGAGCACTGGTCTGAGAACCGGAAAAATTCACTTCCCCTGATCCAGGCTCTCGCCAAAGAGCTTCCTATCCCCCGCCTGTTTTCCGGAGGAGATGAAACCGACGGGCACGGTGGGGATTTCTGCCGGCTGATCCGGGAAGTATTTCCCGGGAAAATCTATCATGCAGTCGGAAACCACGAATATTTCCTGCACACAACCGGAGAGGAACTTTGGGCGGATTTTGATGCGGACAATGACGACCAGATCGGGAATCCGCAGCGGCATTACTATTATATCGACAACCGGCGTGATCAAATCCGTTATATCATTCTGAACCTGTTCTGTGAAAACGGTGAGGTTGGAGGAAAGCCGGCTTCCCCCTGCGATTATGATCAGCTGGACTGGCTCCGGCATACCGCATTGGATGTGGAACCGGGCTGGACCATCCTCATTATCACGCACATGTTCTATAAAATCATCAAAAAAGAGCGTGACTGGGGTATTACTTCCTATGCACAGGCATGCATGGATATCCTGGATACCTATTCCGGCAGCGGTACCATTGCCGCAGTCATCCAGGGGCATACGCACCGGGACCGGATTGCTTCCACAAGAACGGGGATTCCCATCATCATTTCGACATGCGACAAAAACCAGACAGCCGAATCTGCCGACGGTTTTATCGATATCCTGGTGGACAGGCCGGACGGGACGATCCGTGAGCAGGCTTTTGACGTGATGGTGCTGAACAAAAAAGCCCGTACCCTCACCGCTGTGCGGATCGGGTGCCCGGCCATGAACGAGGAAACCGGGACGGAAACCGAAGAGAGAACCGTTTGTTACTGAAAAGAGAAGGAGCTTTCCAATTTGACAGGGAAGAATCAAGTTTAAAATAAAGTATAATTTAATTTGAACTGATCGAGGTGCTGTTCATGGCATATATTACGCGGAGCTTGGAAAGAAAGTTCCTAAAATGAGCACTGCTTTTAAAGTTGTTATGGTAACTGAGGCTAATCCTATAATAAGGCAGACAGTTTTCATCATTTCGATGCTGTCTGCCTTTTCTGTCCCGGTTTTTGTCCCGGTTTTTCCTGCCAAGCATATAGAAATTCTCCAAAAACAAAAAAAGAAAAAGCCCGAAAACCCACATGGTTTCAAGCTTTTCTGCTGGAGCTAATGATGAGACTCGAACTCATGACCTCATCCTTACCAAGGATGTGCTCTACCACCTGAGCTACATTAGCAGGAACAGTAAATAATATACACGATCGTCTTTTCTTTGGCAAGTGTTTTTTTCAACTTTATCCGTTCCGGTCAGCCGGGAGATTATTCCATGCACAGACTGATGAACCGTCTTCCCCGGCCAGATCAGGAACTTCACTTCAGGAGAGGCAGCCTGTTTTCCGGTCTGCCTCTCCCGGAAGAATCCTCATTTCTCGTTTTCCAATGCCGTCATCAGCCGGTCTGCCATAATCAGGCTCCTCGGCACATGGAACGGTCCTTTGAATGTGCTTCCCTTGCAGGGCGGTTCCGTCGGTTTCCCGTCCCGGCGCAAATAACCGAACCATTCCCCATATTCCGGATCCGCAAAATGCTCCCGGCAGTACCGGAGACACCGGCCAAACCATTCCAGATAGTACTCATCCTTCGTATCCCGGTAGAACAGCAAGGAGGCTATCAGGATTTCATTGTGCGGCCACCAGAGCTTCATGTCATGTTCATAGGCTTCCGGGGGCTTTCCGAGCGCATCGATAAAATACAGGAGTCCCCCGAATTCCGGATCCCAGCCCGCGCTTATGGCATTGCGGAAAATATCCTGTGCGATATTGTGCAGTTCCCTGTCTCCGGTGTAGTCAGCCTGTTCTGCCAGGAACCAGCTTCCCTCGATATCGTGCCCGGGATTGACCACCCTGCCCGCTACCGTATCGGTCTGCAGTTCGCCGTGGATACCCACCGTTTCCAACACGCATTTAAGCTCCGGTTTATAGTGATACCGGACTATCTCATCGACACATTCCAAAGCCCTGGCATCGTACAGGCTCCGGTTTTCCGGATCGCATCTGCGCAGTATGCTCGTCACATTCAGGTAAATCATCGGATCGGCAAAAGCCCTGCTCTGCCGGGTTTCCGGGTTGGTTTTCGGGCCGTATCCGGTCGGATCCTGTATCAGCCCGTGATTGAGGCGGTAAACCAGTTCGTAATATGCCCTTGCCCGTTCCAGATAGATCTCCTCACCGGTATTTGCATAATACTCCGCGTTCGCCATGATATAGAATGTTTCCGAGAAACAGTATCTTCGCTGGCGAAGCGGTTTCCCGTCTCCCGTTACCGTAAAGTACATCCGACCTCCGGCATCCCGGTTGATACAGTACTTTTCGAGGAATTCCAGACAGCTTCTGCTGGCTTCCAGCCATTCTTCCTTTTTTCCGTAAACGGTGCAGAGATAGGCAAATATCCATCCGCACCGCCCCTGCATCCAAACGCTTTTATCCGTGGAAAACAGCTTTCCGCTGCGGTCCAGGCAGGTATATACACCGCCGTGCTCCCGGTCCATCCCGTTTTCCAACCAGAACCGGACCGTTCGATCCAGTTCCTCCCGAATCCACTTATGGCTCTCCAAAAAAGTCTGTCGCTCCATTTGTTTCCCTCCGTCTTTTGACTCAGGTCTTTTCTTCCCTTCCAGTATATCATCATATTCCTAAGGCGATATGACCGAAATCAGTAAAATAACGGGCTGCCGTACAGCAGGTACAGCAGCCCGTTTCCCGGATTGACTATTCTTTCCCGGCCAGTTACAGGCCCGTTTATCTTTCCGTTCTGCGGCAGGGATCAGATATATTGACGCAGGCAGTCCTTGAGGATCTTCTCAAACTCCGGTCCATCCGGATACTTTGCCAGATAATTGTCCAGCATCTCGGAATCTTTGGCAGACAGGAACTGCATCTGTTTGAACGTCCCGTTGAAGCCCATGCGTTTGGCCAGCTGGTATTTCCGCTGTACTTCACGGGGCAGGTTCAGGAATTCGTCCATGTAGGCAAGAAGGGACGGGGTATCGGTCAGCGGTCCCTGCAGCTCCTGCAGCAGGTTGATCATATGGTCCGAATAAACCTCCCCTGTACAGCCTTCCAGGCCGGCAAGGAAACGTCTCATTTCCTGCAGCTGCTGCATATCCGTACATTCATCAAACAACCCGTTCTGCTGGTCTTCCCAAAGCGGGGTCCCTTCAATCACAACCGCGGTACGCAGCCTTACAAAGGACGGATTCACGGCATTGATCACCTTGGCGGTGTCATCGGCATTCTGATCGGACAGCTTCTGTCCTCCCAGACCGGCCATCAGGAATACACTCAGCTCGATCCCGGAAGACATGACATTCTGTCCGCCTTCGATCTGCTGCGCAGAGGTGACACCTTTCTCTACACGGCGCAGGACTTCGTCGCAGCCGCTTTCAAAACCGGCATGGATGCGGTTCAAACCGGCTTCATAGATCCGCTTCATATCCGCTGCACTCTTCCTGGCCAGGGTGTCAGGTCTTCCGTAAGATGTAATCCTGGTCACTTCCGGCAGTTTTTTGCGGATATAACTCAAAACTTCGCACAGCTGGTCCGCCGGCAGGATCATGGCATCCGCATCCTGCATGAAAAGGGAGAATTCCCCGAAATGCAGCCAGCGGAACACCAGGTTATAGCACTGCCTCTCATCCGGTGTGCAGGTCCGGAAGTCCGCATTCACCTTTTCCATATCAAAACCGTCTGCCGTCTTGTAGCGAAGGATTCGATCCCGGTAATCTGCCATCATATCAATTTCGTCCTTCAATTCCTGCACATCCCGCAGGGCAAACTGATGGGTACGATAATTGTTGCAGAACCGGCATCTGTTCCACGCGCAGCCTTTGGTCACACGCAGAAGGAGGCTGGCACCTTCACTGGTGGGACGGATCGGTCCCAGATCAAATACTTTTTCGCTCATATCGTAAACTCCTTTTTCCTTACGAAACAATCTTCGCTTATTGTAGCAAAGATTCCGGCAAAGGAAAACATTGGTTATGTTGGCAGTACGTTAATTCATATATTTCCACACAAGGATATCCTACCCTGCCATTGTCGAAAATTATGTGCTATGATTGCCATAAGGCGTTCCGGGATAACCTGGACAACATTTGAAACCGAGGTGGTTTTGCATGCATCCGAAAAAAGCCGCTATCTATAAAAAGCTGCAGCTTATGCACGATTCCCTCCTACAGAAACAGGAAAATCTGAATCAGGGGGGTTCCCTGCAAACATACCGTTCCCTGGCAATCCCTGCACAGCAGGACGGGGAAAACATTCTCATCTGGTCTGACGCTTTCCAACGTGCCCTTTCCGAAAACCAGGTCGTTCACATCCCCGCTTCCGAAACCCCGTACTATATCGACCGGCCAATCCTTATCCCTTCCGGACGCCGGATTGAAGCGGATGACGGGGCTGTCATCCGTCTGAAAAAAGGGATCCGAACCCTGATGTTCCGGAATGAGCATGTTCATGACGGGACACATGCCCCCGTCCCGGATCATGACCTGGATGCCGATATCTGCATTACCGGAGGGCGGTGGGAAGAATGCCTGGATCACCGTACCGGATACGGGCGTACCGGTATGATCGATCCGGAACGGAGCTTCTTCGGTGTCTCTACCGCCATGTTCTTTAACAACCTGGACGGACTCATTCTGGAAAACATGACATTCGCCCATACAGGTGGTTTCGCCGTCCAGATCGGGGATATCCGCAATGTTCTTTGCCGTAATATCTCCTTTGAGGAATGCTATGCGGACGGACTCCATATCAACGGCAATACGGAAAACCTCTGGGCAGAAAACATCCACGGCCAGTGCGGCGATGACCTGGTCGCCCTGAATGCCTATGACTGGCAGAATTCTTCGGTGGACTTCGGCCCGATCCGGTGTGTCCTCTGTGATAACCTGGTTCTGTCCGAAAGCAGTCCCTATAAAGCCATGCGCATCCAGCCCGGTCTTTACTATTACGCAGACGGATCCTCGATTGACTGTGCCCTGCAGGAAATCATCATCCGGAATGTCCGTGGGATCCGGACATTTAAAATGTATTACCAGACCCCCGCCTATCAGATTGCGGAAGAGGAACCGGAGCGGGGAGCTCCCGGCAGCGGTGACTGGCTTTTCTTTGAGGACATTGCCGTCGATCTGGCAGCCCCGCTGGACCGGTTCCGCGAATACTGGGATTCCGACCCTGTCCGCGGAACATTTGCGGCCTTTGAAGTCGGCGCAAACATCGGCCATCTGCTATTTGAAAACATTGATCTGAATCTCTATCCGGAAAAGTACCCCCTCTCCTGCCTTCTGTGTGCAGGGCCGAAATCCTGCCTGGAAAGAGACGGTACCCGGGAGATCTTCGACCCCTATGTCAGCTGCACTGTAGATTCCGTGGAAATGAGAGGGATCCGGATCAATGGGACAGAACCGGAGAAGATTTCCCCCTATATCCGTACCATTGTTTTTGATAACATCAACCATGACGGTAAATCCACCGGGCGCGGTTCCATCCGGGAAATCCTCTATGAGAGAGCAGACGGGTCTGTGGACCTGCTGCACGGGAAACCTTTCTGATTTTCCAATGTCAAACACACATAAAAGCGGTGTCCCACAGTCAGGCGGGACACCGTTCTTTCTATCTTTGTGTTTTCCGGGATCCGATTACAGGCTGTAGATGCCCTGTACTTCCGGATCATCAAACTCCATGCCCAGATAACGGGCAGCTTCACGCAGGGCAGCCTTGTAGTTGCCGTAAACGCCGCCGACATGGTGGATATACGGTCCGAACATCAGCTTTTCTTCCCAGCGTTTCCAGTTGGAAACTTCGAAGTAGACATAGGTTCCGGTCGTCATCGGTCCGTCGACTGCCTTGCCTTCTCCGCTGAACAGGTAATTCTTGCCGTTCAGAGCGCCATAGCGGCATACGGTAATGGCCCCGTCCTTGAGTTCGAACTGGCTGCGGCCGCGTTTGACTCTGCCGGGGCAGCCTTCCTTCTTCAGGGAATAGGGGAACGGTCCGCAGTGCCAGAGCATTTCTGCATTCTCGTTCGTGGGATGGCGTACGGTCAGGTCTGCGAAGAATCCGCTTTCCTTGTCCAGTTTGACGGCACGAAGCATTTCCATGGTCAGGGCGCCGTAAACGTCGGTTTCACAGGTCATGGGATATCCGCGGTCGGTCAGTTCACCCAGGTTCATGCAGATACCGCTGCCGGTCAGGCCAAGGGTTCTGGATGTCGGCCAGCATTCCACACAGCCTACATGGCATCCGTTGTCATCCATGACTTTTTCGAAGGCGAGGGTCATAGCCGCATGACGGGCAACGATTTCCGGATTCATGTCACCGAAATCGAGACGGCTGATCATATCCGCTTTGAAAGCCTGGAATTCTTCCCCGTTTTCCTTGATGATCTCATCGGCAGTCTGGGAGACCAGGAACGGATCACACGGTACGGTAACTATCCCGTACTTGGTGGACAGATCCGCTTCATCCGCCGTTACACTCAGGAACGAATTCGGGCGGGATCCGAACTTGGCGATACGCAGCCCGCGGACAGCCTTCACAACCGCCACGGTACGCACGAACATATCATAGCCGTGCTGGAAAGCTTCCGTTTCGGGATCCACATTGTAAATATAGCTGAATTTGACATCGAGGCTGCTGAGAACCTTCGTCGCTGCAAAAATGCCGCACTGGATATCCCCGGAAGTACGAGTACCGTCAGCCAGAGGAGCCGGGTCCTGGGCACCCCAAACCAGCGTGGGGACCTTCAGGGCAGAGGCTACCAGGGAAACAGATTCCTCATTGCCGAAATCGAGGAACTCAATGAAGATGGCATCTACACGCGCCCTGATGAACTTATCAATGACCGCGGGGGAATTCTTCGGATCGGCGATGATCCCGCAGGGGCAGACATCGTCGATGTCTACATATTCCACAACATCGGCATCTATTTTGCTGAAGATGTCAAAATAACGTTTCTTCTGCGGAAGAGCACCCTCAAGCCGACGGGGATGGCGTTTGGTCGGCAGAAGGCCGATCCTGATCTTTGGCATTTTATACATAAGCCAGACTCCTTCCATATAATTGTACTCTTTTATCTATATCCGTATAATCGATCTCGCCCGTCTCCAGGAAGCGGAGTGTCGTAGGCAGATCGGGGATACCTGCACGGCCGCCCGTACGGGTGGTCTTAATCCCGGAAACCGCTGAGGCGATCCGGGCTGCTTCCTTGGGTCCGTACCCGAGGTTCAGAAGCATCAGGTAAGCGCCGTGGAATACATCCCCGCACCCCAGGGTGCAGCGGACATCCATCTGGAAAGCCGGCATCTGGAAGAACCCGTCTTCCTCATCAAACCCGACAAGGCCGTTTTCTCCCAGGGTGAAAATCACGATTTCCGGTCCCATGTCAAATGTCTTCCGGCAGTTTCCTTCAAAATCCGGATCACTGCCGAACATTTCCCGATAACAGAATTCCGATGCGATAAAGGCATCAATCAGTCCGATATGGGGAACACTTGCGCTGTTGGCCGCATCGATAAACATCTTGGCTCCGGCTTCTTTGGCCATGTGGATGTGGGGCAGGAATCTTTCGATGCGGGATGCCGTATAGATCCATTTGGTATCCGTAAGGAGTTCCGGGACAACGGGGTGGATGCCCGCCTCATGGATCGTTCCGACATTGGTCATGATACTCCGGCCCTGGGTTTCCCGGTCGCTTAAGACAATGGCAACATTGGTGGTCTTCCCGGGTACCGGTTCCAGATAGCGGGTATCGATTCCGTGTTCTTCGAAATCCCGTTTGCAGAAATGGCCGTACGCGTCATCGCCTACATACCCGATGGCACCGATTCTGCCGATTTTTTCCTTCCCGCCCATGCGGGCTGCTGCCACGAGGCCGGTTGCCACGTTGCCGCCGCCCTGGAAAGTCATCACTTCGGAACGGGACCCCTTGTTATGGGTCGGCAGCTTTTCCACCGTAACCGCACAGTCCACACAGCAGTCACTCATTCCAACAATATCGTACTTCTTTTCTTGCATATACCTTTCTCCCCGATTCCATCCGGGCACGTTTCCGGCCGGACAAAACCGTATTCTATAGGATATTCTGTCGATTCAGTTATATTATACATCATTTTTCGGCAGAATGTTCCTTTTTCTGGTTTTCCCGTTTTC
>JAFPSR010000040.1 GCA_017413675.1 Clostridia bacterium
CCATCTACGGCGGAACCTTCAACCTGTTCAACAAAACCTTCCGCGAAATGGGGATTGAATTTGACTTTGTCGGTCCGGACGCATCCTATGAGGAAATTACGGCCCTGATCCGCCCGAATACCAAATGCATTTTCGGCGAAACCCTGTCCAACCCCGCGCTGGAAGTCTTCGATTTCGATGTGTTCTCCAAAGCGGCCCATGACAACGGGATCCCCCTGATCATCGACAACACGTTCCCCACCCCGATCAACTGCCGGCCCTTTGAGCACGGGGCGGATATCGTCGTGCATTCCACGACGAAATACATGGACGGCCATGCGGTTGTCCTGGGCGGCTGTATCGTGGACAGCGGGAATTTTGACTGGAGCAACGGGAAGTTCCCGTTCCTGACCGAACCGGATGAGAGCTATCACGGCACCGTATATACCGAACAGTTCGGAAAATCCGCCTACATCGTCAAGGCCCGCGCCCACCTGATGCGGGACCTCGGCTGCATGATGAGCCCTAACAGCGCGTTCCTTCTGAACCTTGGCCTGGAAACCCTGGCCCTGCGCATGGAGCGCCACTGCAGCAATGCCATGAAGGTTGCCGGCTATCTGAAGAACGATCCCCGGATCGCCTGGGTCTCCTATCCCGGACTGGAAGACGATCCCCAGCATGAAAAGGCCATGAAGTACATGCCCAACGGCACCTGCGGCGTCGTCAGCTTCGGTGTCAAGGGCGGACGGGAAGCCGCCGGCAAGTTCATGGAGAACCTGAAGCTGGCCCGGATTGTCACCCACGTTGCGGACGCCAGGACCTGCGTGCTGCACCCCGCTTCCACCACCCACCGCCAGCTGACCGATGAGCAGCTGGTTGCCTGCGGCGTATCCCCCGACCTGATCCGTTTCTCCGTCGGCATTGAAAACCCGGCCGACATCATCGAAGATATCGACCAGGCCCTTGCCAGGCTGTAAGCGCTTTCCCGCAGGAAGGCTGCGGAATAACCCCTAAAAAACAGACGCAATGGAAATTCCATTGCGTCTTACTTTTTGTCTTCTGTTAATTCTGTCCTGTGCCGTGCAGGGGATTTACAGGCACCGGAGCAGGGATGAACGCAGCTTCGAAGCCACGAAGCCGCCGTGTTCCAGTTTCCGGCGCTTTTCGATATTCTGCGCAAGCACCGTAATATCGTCCGCCCCGAGACCCCGGATATTGTAAGGCTGGGACAGGACATCCTTCTGGAACGCATACACCCGGTCAAAGGACATTTCCGGCGGGAACAGCAGGCACAGGCTGACCAGGTTCCCCACGGCGATGTGTTCCCCGTGCAGGTAATTGTTCCGGATCAGCGGGTATTCATCACACATGGCGTCGTAGAACGCGTGGCTGATGTCAAACTGCACGCGGTCCTTCCCGATGGCCGCAATCGCGGAAGGGGTAAACAAGGCATCATAGAGGACCTGGGAAAACGCATTGCCGCGGCGTTCCAGGGCATCTTCCGTAAGGCTGAACAGCCTTTCCGCCATTTCGGTTCCCATGCGGTAAGCTTCTTTCCAGAGGATTCCCGGCGCCTGGTCCACCAGTTCGGCGGAATAGGTTTCAATCGGTTTGGCAAAGGCATCCGCGATCCCGGCACACAGGAATCGGTTGTCCTGCTGGGACAGGAGCGTTTCATCCGCAAAGCATCCGGCTATGGGGTGGGTCAGGACGATGGAACCGTCCCGTTTCCCCTCCTCCGTATAGAGAACAGCCAGGCGGGCAGTGCAGGCTGCCTGGGCAGCCTCGGTCGGCACGGTATAGACCGGCAGTCCGGCCGTTTCCGCAGCCAGTTTTGCCGTATCGATCGCGCTTCCGCCGCCGATGCCCACGATACAGCTGCTCCCGTGTTCCCGGGCAACTTGGCTGACAGCCTCCTGCATGAAGCGGGAGGAGAACCCTTCAAACGGGTACACGTCCAGGGTGGATGAATAGCTTCCCATGATGCGGGGCAGCGTCATGTTCAGGGCGGTCATCCCGCCGACGAACAGCGCCCCGGCGGGCAGGCAGTCCGCGATCTGCTCCAGGGCGTCCGGCGCCTGCACGTACAGTTCGATATCCCTGCTCTCTGCCTGCACAATATCGGCAGCTGTGATCTGCTTCATTCTTCTTTTTCTCCTATTCCGAGAATCCGGTTTGTGAGTTCTTCCTTCCCCATCTTCGAAATGCTCGAGAACGGGACCACCTGCCAGGGCTGCACGGCAAGCGTCCTGCAGATCAGCAGGACAGCCTGGCTGCGCTGGGCGCGGCTCAGTTTGTCCGCCTTCGTGGCAACCACCGTACAGGGAAGGTTCCTGGCGTGGATGTACGCAGCCATCTGGACATCGTCCTGGGACGGTTCATGGCGGATATCCACCAGGAGCAGGACATGGCGGAGCTGTTCGCTCCGGTCAAAATACCCCTGCATCATCCTGCCCCAGTCCTGCGACATATCCTTGGAAACCCGGGCATAGCCGTATCCGGGCAGGTCCATCAGGTGCACGGAATCATTGACGGAAAACACATTGATCAGACGGGTTTTCCCCGGTTCCGCAGACGTCCTGGCGAGCTTCCCGTTATTGCACAGGCAGTTGATCAGCGAGGATTTCCCGACATTGGAACGGCCTGCAACCGCAATCTGCGGCAGGCCTTCCGCCGGGAAATGCTGATAGCCGGTCAGGGAAGTCACAAAAGACGCCTTGCGGATAAACAGTTTCTTTTCTTCCATGGATGCCTACCCAACCAGAACGTGGGACAAAACTTCGTCCAGGGTCGAAACGGGAACAAACTTCATCTTTTTCCGGACCGTCGCGGGTATATCCTCCAGGTCCGGTTCGTTGTCCTTCGGGAACAATACCATCTTCATGCCGGCACGGTAGGCTGCCAGGGATTTTTCCTTCAGCCCGCCGATCGGCAGGACACGCCCGCGCAGGGTAATCTCCCCTGTCATGGCAATATCCTGTTTCACCGGCTTCTTCGCCAGGGCAGACACCACGGCCGTGGCAATCGTAATGCCGGCTGACGGTCCATCCTTGGGGGTTGCCCCTTCCGGGACATGGACATGCACATCGGTATGGGAATGGAAATCCTTTTCAATGCCCAGTTCCTCCGCGTGTGCCCGGATATAGGTAACGCCCGCGTTGGCGCTTTCCTTCATGACATCCCCGAGGGAACCGGTCAGAAGCAGTGCCCCGTTCCCGGACACCGGGAGGGCTTCCACCTGCAGGGTAACCCCGCCGACGGTTGTATAGGCCAGCCCGTTGACCACCCCGATTTCCGGGGCTGTCTGTGCCAGGTCATAATGGAACCGGTGTTTCCCCAGGTACTTGACCAGGTCTTTCGACTGAACCTTCACGCTGCGGCGGCCCTTCAGGGCCAGGATCGCCGTTTTCCGGCACAAAGCCCCGATGACCCGTTCAATCTCACGCACGCCGCTTTCCCGGGTATAGTAATTGATCATATCCTTGATCGTATCTTCTTCCATTTTCAGGAAGCCTGGTTTCAGCCCGTTTTCCTTAATCTGTTTGGGCAGGATATGCCTTTTTACGATCTGGGTTTTCTCCTCGTCCGTATATCCGGTGACCTCGATGATTTCCATACGGTCCATCAGGGGGCGCGGGATGGTATCCATGGTATTGGCCGTCATGATAAACAGCACACGGCTCAAATCAAACGGGATATCCAGATAATGGTCCCGGAATGTACTGTTCTGTTCGGAATCCAGCACTTCCAGCATGGCGGAAGCGGGATCCCCGCGGAAATCACTGCTCATCTTATCGATTTCGTCGAACAGCATTACCGGGTTCATGGAACCGGCCTGCTTGATCGAGGAAATGATATTGCCGGGAATCGCGCCGATATATGTGCGGCGATGGCCCCGGATCTCCGCTTCGTCATGGACGCCGCCCAGGGACATGCGGACAAATTTCCTGCCCAGGGCGCGGGCTATGGAGCGCGCAATCGAAGTTTTCCCCGTTCCGGGAGGGCCTACAAAGCAGAGGATCGGTCCCTTCATCGACTGGGTCAGGGCGCGGACCGCCAGATACTCGACAATTCTGTCCTTGACCTTGTCCAGTCCGTAATGATCCTCGTCCAGGATCGCCCGCGTACGGTCGCTGTCGATTTCATCCTGCGTATAAACCCCCCAGGGCAGGGAGGCGATCGTTTCCAGATAGGTCCTGGAAACGGATACTTCGGGGGAAGCGGGGTTCAGCATCCGCAGCCGTTCCAGTTCCTTATCCGTTTTTTCCCGGGCTTCCTCATTCAGGGGAAGCTCCCGCAGGGTTTTCTCCAGGTCCTCGGTATCAGTCGCCTGTTTATCGCCCAGTTCCTCCTGGATCACGCGGATCTGTTCATGCAGGTAGTATTCCCGCTGGCTTTTCTCGATCTGCTGCTTCACGCGGGACCGGATTTCCCCTTCCAGGGACCGGATCTCCGTTTCCCGGTGCAGGATCCCGGACAGGGTTTCAATCCGCTTAACCGGGTTCAGCTGGCTTAGAATCTCCTGTTTGTCCTCCAGGCTGCTCAGGATGTTGGAAGCGATGGAATCCGCCAGCCGTCCGCAATCCTGGATCCGGAGCATCGCATCCTGCGTTTCCTTGGACAGGTTGGCATGATGGGCATAGTGCTGGAACTCTTCCCGGCAGACGCGCAGTTCCGCCGCCTGCTCTTCCTCGTCCACGGGCTCGTCATATTCTTCCAGGACCGTTGCCGTATAATATGGGTCCGTTCCTTCGATGTTCAGAAGCCTGGCCCGGCAGATGCCTTCCACCAGAACCCGCACCGCGTCATTGGGCATTTTCAGCAGCTGCTTGATCTTGACAATCGTCCCGATGCTGTGGAGGTTGTCCCGGTCCGGGTCATCCATTTCCTGCCGGATCTGCATGCAGACAAAAACGCGCCTGTCCCCGAGCATGGCTGTCTCCAGCGCCCGGACACTCTTCTTGCGGACCGCATCATAATGAATGATGGTGTTCGGGAAAACACAGATATTAACCAGCGGCTGCATGGGAAGGGTAACAGCCGTAACTTCCGTCTTTGGATCTTTTTCCATAAATACCTAAAAACTCCTCATCCGAATAAAAACCCTGCACGAACAGCCCCAGAAGATACTCCGGCGTATCGCGCAGGGTGATTGACGTATGGATTCCTATTCGCCGAACCTGCGGCGGACTTCCTCCAGGGCCTGCGGCGTGCCGATATCGATGCACTCGCCGTCCGTTACGCAGACATATACCGGATAGTTCTTGTACAGCCATTCCGGATAATGACCGGGGGCATCCGGCGGGTTCCCCTCATCCAGGTATTTCTTAACCAGTTTGACAATTTCGCGGGGATAGGCATACAGGGCCAGCAGGGCGAGCGTGCTCTTCGGCTCCTCCGGCTTTTCTACCAGATCCACTACCTTGCCGTCCGCATCCAGCTGGGCGACGGCAAAAGCCTGCAGGGTCTTTTTATCTTCATAGGTATGCCCGAGGACTATGGTCTGTTTTCCTTTTTCCAGGAATGTATTGTAAAAATCCACAAAATCAATATCCAGACGGTTGTCCCCGGCTACCACAAGGATATCGTCATCAATCTGCTTTTCCTCGATGGCAAACGCCAGGTCCCCGATGGCACCGCGCCTGTCATCGTTGGAGACGGTACCGTCATCCAGTACGCAGATCGAAGGATCATTCAGTTTCTCCGCCCAATCCAAAAAATGCTGGTAGAACACGTGGTTGCTTACCACGATAATCTCATCCACCGCAGGGATCGTATGCAGCTGCCTCACCAGGCGGGTGAGGATCGGTTCCCCGCCCACGGACAGCAGGGATTTCGGGAAATTCTTGGTATAAGGATACAATCTCGTTGCATAACCGGCAACCAAGGCAACAGCTTTCATAGTCAAAGCCTCCTTATTTATTACAGCCGTAATTATATCACAGCCGGGGGGGACCTCACAATATCCCGATTGCTTAACAATGCTCTTTTTCCGACGGGGACCCCCGGATTTTCCATATGAAACCATATGTAAAAAAGGGCCCCCGCAAGCCGAAGCTCACGAAGGTCCCGTAAATCCGTTTCCTCATTCCGGCAGGGGCAGCGCTCAGCCCAGAAGGCCTTCCGCCCCTTCCAGATGTTTCTTGCCTTTGGGGGACGCCGGACGCATGGCGGCAATCCTCTCGGCGCGCGGGATATCCGTCTCCGTCAGAGCCGGTTTCGCGATCCGTTTGGCCGCATCCAGGGTTACCACGCACTTGCTGACGTTCTCCATGGAGGGCAGTTCGTACATGACATCCAGCATAATCTCCTCGATCACTGCCCGGAGTCCTCTTGCGCCGCTCTTTCTGGAAAGCGCGGTAGAAGCGATATACCGGAGCGCTTCCTCCTCAAATTCAAGCTCGACCCCGTCAAGGGCCAGCAGCTGGTGATACTGCTTGCACAGGGCATTCTTCGGTTTCGTCAGGATGCTGACCATCGCGTCCTCATCCAGCTGGCTGAGCGGGACGACCACGGGAAGCCTGCCGATAAATTCGGGGATCAGGCCGTACTTGAGCAGGTCCTGCGGCTGCAGGTCCTTCAGGATGGCCCCGATATCCTTTTCCTCCTGCTTCTGGACATCCGCCCCGAAACCCATCATCTTTTTGCCGGTACGCTGGTTGATGATCTGGTCCAGACCGTCAAAAGCGCCGCCGCAGATGAAGAGGATGTTGGAAGTATCAATCTGCAGGAATTCCTGATGCGGGTGCTTCCTTCCGCCCTGCGGGGGTACGGAAGCGAGCGTCCCTTCCAGGATCTTCAGGAGTGCCTGCTGCACCCCTTCCCCGCTGACATCGCGGGTAATGGATACGTTCTCGCTCTTCCTGGCGATCTTATCGATTTCGTCGATATAGATAATGCCTCTTTCCGCACGGTCGATATCATAATCCGCCGCCTGGATCAGTTTGAGCAGGATGTTCTCCACGTCTTCGCCGACATACCCGGCTTCCGTCAGGGCTGTCGCATCGCCGATGGCAAACGGGACATTCAGGACCTTGGCCAGGGTCTGCGCGAGGAACGTTTTCCCGCACCCGGTCGGGCCCAGCAGGAGGACATTGCTCTTCTGCAGTTCCACATCCCCGTTGCGGACTTCGGAATTGATGCGTTTATAGTGATTGTATACGGCTACGGAGAGCACCTTCTTGGCTTCCTCCTGCCCGATGATGTAGTCATCCAGAAACGCCTTGAGTTCCTGCGGTTTCGGGAGCTTGTCGAGGCTGATCTCCTGCTTGTCGTGGACATCCTCTTCGATAATCTCGCTGCACAGGGAAATGCATTCATCGCAGATATAGACAGAGGGCCCGGCGATCAGGCGTCTGACCTGATCCGCTGTTTTGCCGCAGAATGAGCATCTGGGCTCTTTCTGCATATCATCCAATTTTGACATGAATTCTCCTTTGGGGTGTGATAGGGAGACGGCCGTTTACCGCCGCGGGGCGATGATCTCATCGATAATCCCGTATTCCTTGGCTTCTTCAGCCGTCAGGAAATGATCACGCTCGGTATCCGCGGAAACCTTCTTGAAGGACTGTCCGGTACGCTGAGCCAGGATCTCGTTCATCCGTTTCTTGATCCGCAGGATCTGTTCCGCCTGGATCTGGATGTCCGTAGCCTGTCCCTGCGCGCCGCCCAGGGGCTGGTGGATCATTATTTCCGCATTCGGCAGGGCCCTGCGCTTGCCCTTGGCGCCGGCAGCCAGCAGGAAGGCCCCCATGGAAGCCGCCATGCCGATACACAGGGTGTTGACCTCGCAGCGCAGATACTGCATGGTGTCATAAATCGCCATACCGGAGGTAATGATCCCGCCGGGACTGTTGATGTACAGGCTGATCTCCTTATCGGGATCTTCCATTTCCAGGAACAGCATCTGGGCTACTACCAGGTTGGCCACATAATCGTTGATCTCCCCGGACAGAAAAACAATACGGTCTTTCAGCAGACGGGAGTAGATATCATAGGAACGTTCTCCCCTGCTGGTTTGTTCTACTACAATCGGAACCATACTCATGTGTCAGAAACCTCCTTTTTACAGGTTCTTTCTTTTACGGTCCCATCCGCCGCAGCGGGCGGACGGAAAGGAAAAACATGGGCGACGTGTTTCCAGACACCCCGCCCCGTTTTGTGTACGTTTTCAATGCGCCGCCGTCGAAACCGGCTTATTCGCTTTCCTTCTCCTCGGCGGGCTGTTCCGCAGCAGGCTCGGCAGTTTCGGTCTCAGCGACCTCATCCTCCACCATGTTCTCACGCAGGAACGCGAGTACCTTGCGGGAAAGCACGACATCCTTCATATACTCCCAGTCACTGGGCTGCAGGGATTTCTTGAATTCCTCGGCATCGCTTCCGGACTGTCCGGCGTACTGGTCCACTTCGGCGTCGACTTCGGCGTCCTCGGCAGTGATGCCTTCGGCCTTTTCAATGGCTTCCAGGACGAGCTGGCTGCGGACTCTGCGCTCGGCTTCACCCTTGTAGCCTTCCCGGAGCTGTTCCATGGTCTGCCCGGTATACTGCAGGAACTGATCCATGGTCATTCCCTGGTACATCATGCGCATCTGCATCTCCTGGAGCATGTTGTCCACGGTGCGTTCCACCATGGGATCGGGAATATCCACCTGGGCATTGGCGGAAACCTTGTCCACCAGTTCATCGTCCCGGATATTCTCTGCGGTAGCCTTGGCCTGCTCTTCCAGATGGGTGCGCAGGTCGGCCTTATACTCTTCCAGGGTATCGAACTCGGAAACTTCCTTGGCGAACTCATCGTCCGCATCCGGCAGTTCCTTGACTTTGATCTCATGCAGCTTCACATGGAAAACAGCCGCTTTCCCTGCCAGTTCGGAAGCACCGTACTGTTCCGGGAACGTGACGTCGATGTCCTTTTCTTCGCCGATGTTCATGCCGACCACACCGTCTTCAAAGCCGGGGATAAAGGTGTTGCTGCCCAGGGTCAGGGGCATCTTTTCGGCAGTGCCGCCTTCAAACGCAACGCCGTCCACGGTCCCTTTGTAATCGATCGTGCACTGGTCGCCCAGCTGGGCCGCCCGGTCATCCACATCGATATAGCGGGCATTTCTTTCGCGCGCGCTGGTCACTTCGGCTTCGACTTCCGCGTCGGAAACGGACCAGGTCGCCTTCTTTACATGGATTCCCTTGTATTCGCCCAGGGTTACCTCGGGACGGATATAAACTTCCGCGGTAAATACGTTATCCTTGCCGGTACCGATCTCGACGATATCGATTTCCGGCTGGTCAACGGCTTCCAGGCCTTCCTGCTTCAGGGCTTCTTCGTATGCATCCGGGAAGACATTATTGAAGGCATCCTCATAGAAGACGGCTTCCCCATAATAGTTTTCCACAACCTTGCGGGGCGCCTTTCCCTTCCGGAATCCGGGGATATTCAATCTTCCGACATTCTTCCTGTAGGAAGCGGCCATGCCTTTTTCAAATGTCTCAGCATCAATCGTAATGGTCAGTTTGACTTTGTTGGATGTGAGCTTTTCAACGGTTACATTCATAAGAAGTTTTCCTCCAAAATCGCAGATTGCGACATAATTTCCATGTTTTCATATCTTATCATAAGCATCCCGCGGAAGTCAACAAATTCGCCTTGTCTTTCCCCTGTTTTAACCAAACGGAAACATGCAGAAAGAAGGCGCGGGGCACAGTCATGTACCCCGCGCCGGATCGCCGGATATGCGCTTCTGTTCAGGATAAGCAAACGGAAGAAGCAGGGTTTCTGCCGGTCATCTGTCCTTTTCCATCCTGTCCAGGACCAGCCGGTACCCCTGGGCACCGTACAGGTAGGAACGGTTTACCCGGGAGATGGTTGCGGTCGAAGCCCCCGTCCTGTCCTCAATCACGTTGTAGGTCAGGCCCTGCTGCAGGAGGGAAGCAACTTCCATCCGCTGGGACATGGACTTGAGCTCGTTGATGGTGCACAGGTCTTCGAAAAACCGGTAGCATTCCTCTTCATTCTTCAGGGACAGGATCGCCCGGAACAGGGCGTCCGTCTCTTTGGATTTCAATTTACTGTCATACATTCTGCATCCTATTTGCCGAAGGGATTACGAAGCGTGCCGATGCCTTCCACCGTAATCTCCACGACATCTCCATCTTTCATAATGCCGACTCCGCTCGGGGTGCCCGTTGTGATCACGTCTCCGGGATAAAGGGTCATGACGGAAGAAATGAAGCTGGTCAGTTCATAAACATCCCGCATCATATGGTCCGTATTCGAGTTCTGCCTCAGTTCCCCGGACAGTTTGGAGGAAATGGGAGCGTTCTTCGGGTCGATTTCATCCGTAATAACCGGGCCGATCGGGGCAAATGTATCATATCCCTTGGCCCGGGTCCACTGCTGGTCGATCGGCTGCAGGTCCCTGGCCGTAACATCGTTCAGGCAGGTATAGCCGAAGATATAATCCTTGGCCTCTTCCTTGGTAACGTTCCGGCAGTTCTTCCCGATTACCAGGGCCAGCTCGGCTTCATAACTGACGGTTGCGCTGCGGGGCGGCCATACGATCTTTTCCTCCGGACCGATCACACTGCTGGAGGGTTTCATGAAGATCACCGGTTCCTCCGGAACCCAGTCCTTCATTTCTTCGATATGGTCCAGGTAGTTCAATCCGACCGCAACGACCTTGGTCGGTTCAACCGGGGCCAGGAGCCTGCAGGAAGCCAAATCGGCCGTTTCGCCGGTTGCTTTCCCTCCCAGGTAAGGGGCCTTGTCCAGGAAACAGACCTTGTCCCCGTCCAGGCATCCGTATTTTTTCGTTCCGTCGATTTCTACGCGTACATATTTCATATAGCAGTATCCTCCTGTTTCTTACCCGTATTGTAACACGTTAAAGTGTAAAAGTAAATGCTCTTTATGGGCGGGTTTCCAACCGTCCCAGTGCCCAGGCGGCATGCATCGCCACACCGGCATCGGCATGCCCCTCCAGTTTCCGCAGAAGGGGGATCCAGGCCCTGTCCCCCGTATTCCCGGCGATCAGGGCGGCCTGCCGGAGCAGCGGGTAGGCGCGGGCATAATTGCTCCCGATGATCTCCGTCATTTCCGGCAGAAGCTTACGAAGCCGGGATTCATCCAGAAGGTTTTCAAAGGAAAAAAGCTGTACGAGCTGTTCCGGATAGGGAACCTTTTCCCTTTCCCGGTTTTCCGGGCAGGCTGCGTTGCAGCTGTCACAGCCCAGCAGGCGGAGTCCCATCCGGGAGCGGATCGTTTTCTCCTCCACCGGCTTCATCATGTGGAAGCGCAGACAATGTTCCACTTCGATTCCGTCTTCCGACAGGGCAGCCATCGGGCAGGCCCGTATACAGGCTGTACATCCCGTGCAGGTTTCCCGTATGCCCGCAGCATCTTCCTCCGTTTCCTCTGTACGGACCAGGGGCATCCCCAGACGTTCCGAAACGGATTCCGGCGGGTCATAGAAACAAAGGACTTCCAGGGCAAACAGGGAGCCGTATTGTTCCGCGTGCTGCAGGCAGTTCTTTCCATAGCAGGAAAGCCCGCTTCTCTGGGCTACGGGTTTATAGGGGATTTCGGATGCATGGCGGCACCGGATCCCATCCTCTGCCATTTGCCTTCCCAGTTCCCTTGCCCCGTGATAGGCAAGGTTCGATGCCGGATAGAAGGCACTGATCACCGGCGTATCCCCCGGAGCCTGTGCAAACAGGCGGTACGGATAAAGCAGGACCAGCGCTGCCGTATAAGGCTCCTCCGGTTCCCTGACATGCGGTTTCACGCTGCGCGCATCCACGGTTTTCCGCCAGGCGGAAAAGGACGGCAGGAGGGTCAGGCAGGCATCCGCAAATCCGCGCTGCGTAATCTGTTCTTTCCAGTTCATACTCCTTCCCCCTTCCGTCTTTATCTCTATTATCCATGCATCTCCCGGTTCTGTCCATATCCGCGGGGACTTTCCCTGAAAGCAAAAAACAGCCGGCTGCAGTCTTTCTTCAGCCGGCTGTATCCATTGTATGGGTCATACTGTTGTTCGATCAGTCCAAACGCAGGAAATTCTGGAGATTCTCCCCGAGGATCGCTTTCTTTTCCGCCTGCGACAGCGGAAGCATGTCAAACCGGTTCATCTCCTCGGACGGTTCCCACATGGGATAATCGGTTCCGAAGAATACCCGTCCGATCCCGTACTTCCGGATAATGGAAACAGCTTCTTCCGGGGTTAATGCATATAAACTGGAAGAGGAATCCACCCAGACCCGGGGATGCCCGGCCAGTGTCCGCCACGCATCCTTCCAGACAGACCAGCCGCCCAGATGTGCGCAGATCACCCTTAGGTGCGGTACCATTTCCAGCGTGTGCAGCATACGGGCAGGTTCGCTGTAGCTGTAACGGAAATC
>JAFPSR010000041.1 GCA_017413675.1 Clostridia bacterium
GCTTATCATCTCTGTATCAGTTCGAAACTGAATCAACTGGGTTTGTTCCGCGGCCAACCCCCGTTTATGGAAGAATTATCCCGGAACGGCGAAATGAGTCAGAAGAAACTGGCGGAGGTCACGAAACTGTCCCCGGCAACGGTAACGGTAACGGTGAAGCGGATGCAGAAAGCCGGGCTTGTGACACGCCGGATTGATGAGATGGACCAGCGGGTACAGCTGGTTACATTGACAGAGGAAGGGAAGAAACTGGACCAGAGTGCCAGAAATGTGTTCCATACGGTGGTGAACGATGTGGCATTCTCCGGATTCAGTGAATCGGAAAAGACACAGGTTTTCGGATATCTGCAGAGAATCACAGCCAATCTGCAGAAAGAAAACGGGCAGGTGCGTGCCCGTCAGAATACGGACGATGACGGTCCTAACTCAGAAAGAAGATGATGCAAGGCAATGCTGAAACTGTATTACAAGTATCTGGCAAAATATAAATTCTATGCGCTGGCAACCCCGATCCTGGTGCTTCTCAGTGTCGTGGGAGACCTGCTGCTGCCGACGCTGATGTCCCGGATCATTGACAAAGGCCTGCTAGGGGATGGGGGAGTCCCTTATATCCTTTCCACGGGCGGCCTGATGATCGGATGCGCGTTCCTGTGCATGCTTTGTGCCGTGCTGAACGGATTCTGCGGCGCGAGGGCATCCCTGGGGTTTGCTTCCGAACTGCGTGAGGATCTCTTCAACAAGATCCAGACATTCTCCTTTACAAACATTGATAAGTTCAAGACAGGTTCCCTGATCACCCGTCTGACCAACGATGTCATCGTGATGCAGGGCCTCCTGACTTCCTGCATCCATATGCTGATCCGTGGTCCGATTATGCTGATTGGCAGTGCGGCGATGGCAGTCATCCTGAATCCCAGGATGTCTCTGATCCTGTTTTCCCTGATCCCTATTGTGGCGATTCTGGTATACGCGGTGCTGTCCAAGAACTTCCCGCGTTTCCGGATGATGCAGGACAAGGTAGACAGGGTGAATACGGTCACTCAGGAAAACGTTTCCGGCGCCCGTGTTGTCAAGGCGTATGTGCGGGCGGATCATGAGAACGCAAGGTTTTCCGCTGCAAACGAAGACTTGACGGATAATGCCATCAAGGCGATGAGCCGTATGGCCCTGATGTTCCCCGGAATCACCATGCTGTTGGGAATCGGGACGGCGGCAGCTTTGTTCTTTGGAGCCAGGGAGGTAGCCGGGGGCACCATGGAAGTCGGCAAGATCATGGCTTTTGTCCAGTACATGGGTCAGTCCCTGTTTATGATTACCATGAGCGGCATGATGTTCATGCAGTTCTCCAGAGCTAAAGCAGCGGCGGACCGTATCAATGAAGTAATGCGGACCAACTCCGATATCCTGGACGGGGAACTAGATCCCGAAATCGAGGACGGCAGTGTGGAATTCCGCAATGTAACCTTCCGTTATGCCGGACAGGGTATCACCGGTGACCCGGTTCTGAAAAATGTCAACCTGACTATCCGATCAGGGGAAACGGTAGGAATCCTGGGATCTACGGGTTCCGGTAAAACTTCGCTGATTTCCCTGATCCCGCGCCTGTATGACCCTACGGAAGGGGAAGTGTTGGTCGGCGGCCATGATGTCAGGGAATATACGCTGGAGAGGCTGCGCAATTCCATTGCCATGGTCCTTCAGGAGTCTGTGCTGTTCTCCGGAACCATTGCGGATAACATTCGCTGGGGCCGGGAAGAGGCTACGGATGAAGAAATCCATCAAGCCCTGGAAGACGCACAGGCTGCCGAATTCGTAGATTTGATGGAAAAGGGGATTCACAGCGATGTGGAACAGCGCGGTCTGAACTTTTCCGGCGGTCAGAAACAGAGGCTTTCCATCGCCAGAGCCCTGGTCAAGCAGCCGAACATCCTGATCCTGGATGACTCGACTTCCGCTGTCGATATGGGCACGGAGGCCAATATCCAGCAGGCACTGCGCAAACATAAAGGCAAGATGACGGTGATCATCATTGCACAGAGAATTTCTTCCGTTATGGAAGCGGATCATATTGTGGTTATGGAAAATGGCGAGATTGCTTCGTACGGCACGCATGATGAACTGATCCGCACCAGCGATATTTACCGTGATATTGTTTCTTCCCAGACCGGACAGGAGGTGAGCTGATGGCAGACAAGAGAAACGAAGTACAGGAAAAGAGCCCTACCAGCAAGTATTCCTCTACCCAGCAACGATACGGAAGAGGCCCGGGAGGCCCCAGAAGGGGACCGGGCGGCCCGATGGTTATGGTGATTGAAAGGCCGAAAGACGGGAAGAATGCCTTCTTCCGTCTTCTCGGGTTCCTGAAACCCTATCTGTGGTTCCTGGGACTCATTGTCCTGGCGGTACTGATTACGGCGGTTCTGGACATTATCTCTCCGAAAATCCAGGGTGTTGCCGTGGATAAGATCACACAGGGACTGTACAGTGAGCTGCCGATCCTGATCCTTTATGTACTGGTCATCCAGGCGGTTTCCTCCCTGTTCGGCTGGCTCCAGCATTACTCTATGGCGATCATTTCCAACCGGGTTGTTCGGGATATCCGCAGGGAAATCTTCGCCAAGATCCAGAAACTGCCGATTTCCTATTTTGATTCGCACCAGGTCGGCGATATGATGAGCCGTATGGTTAACGACGTGGATAATGTTTCCCGCGCGATTTCCATGACGGCAACCAATATCGTATCCTCCCTGATTACGATTATCGGCGTAACCTATATGATGATCCGCCTCTCCTGGACGATGACGGTCCTGGTGGTGGCATTGCTTCCGCTCAACATCATCGCGACCATGCTGATTGCCAAACGTACGAGAAAGTACTATAAGAAGCAGCAGGAAACCTTGGGAGAACTGAACGGCTACACCGAAGAAATGATTTCCGGACAGCGTGTGGTCAAGGTGTTCTCGCGCGAGGAAACCTGTATGGAAGAATTCCGAGGCGTGAATCGCCGGCTGCAGGCATATGGCGTACAGTCTGAGTTCTTCGGAAGCCTCATGGGGCCTGTACATGGGTTTATCAACAACTTTTCGTTTGCCGCATTGTCGGTTATGGGGGCTCTGATCTCCAGGGGCGCACTGGGAGCAGTATTCGGCTATATGTCCGTCGGAGATATCTCCGCTTTCCTGCAGTATTCCAGACGCTTCTCGAACCCGATCACCCAGTTGGCGAACCAGTATAATATCATTCAGTCTGGTCTTGCCGGCGCGGAACGTATCTTTGCCTTGCTGGACGCCCAGATTGAAACAGATACGGAAAACGCCCACGCCGTGGACGAAATTCATGGAACAGTCCATCTGGACGACGTGGATTTCTCCTATGTGCCTGGGAAGCAGGTTCTGCATGATGTCAACATCCATGCGGAAGCCGGACAGACTATTGCCATTGTCGGGCCTACGGGTGCCGGGAAAACAACGATTGTCAACCTGCTGATGCGGTTCTATGACATTGACAAAGGGCAGATTACGATCGACGGGGAGGATATTACCCTCTTCCAGAAGAACAGCCTGCGCAAGAAAATCGGCATTGTTCTGCAGGATACGACCCTGTTTGCGGATACGGTACGGGAAAATATCCGGTACGGCAGACTGGATGCAACCGACGAGGAAGTGGAGGAAGCAGCCCGATACGCTAATGCGGATATTTTCATCCGCCGTTTGGAAAAGGGATATGATACGATGCTCAGCGAGAACGGATCCAACCTTTCCCAGGGGCAGAGACAGCTGCTGTCCATCGCCCGGGCGGTTCTTGCCAATCCAGCCATCCTGATCCTGGATGAAGCAACCAGCTCCGTGGATACCAGAACGGAAATGCACATCCAGATGGCTATGATCGAACTGATGAAGGGCAGGACATCCTTTGTCATTGCCCACCGTCTCTCTACGATCCGCGGTGCCGATAATATCCTGGTCCTGAATGCCGGCAGGATTGTGGAACAGGGAAACCATGAACAGCTTCTGGCACAGAACGGTGTATATAAGAAGCTCTATGATACCCAGTTCCGCCGGCAGGAAGAACTGGAAAACGAACTCCGGGAAGATTCCCGGTCATCCTACGTCCCGCGCGGACCGAGAGGCCCTATGGGAGCAGGCTTCCCGATGGGGGAAGGCCTTGGGTTCTGATTGCATGCGGTTGTACTGGCCGGTCCGCAAAGCGGGCCGGCCTTTTCTGTCGCCTGAAAACCAGAGACATGCCCCGGAATCCAGGGGAAGCCCCCTGTAATCCTGACAGAACAGACAGTTTTTGGCTGTTCTTGGACAAAATTCATTGTTTCCCCACGCCCCGTTTGGTATAATCCGTATATAGTCAAGGCGTATCGTGGAGAGTAAGGAAATGGACTGTAGGCTGCCATGTCCCGGGAAAACGGATAATGGCCGGGAATGCAGGGAACGCGGAGAAAAACGGACAGCATTCACTATCTGGGAGTGTGTCCGAAACCTGCCGGTACCCCCAAAGGGTACGTCTGTCCTCTGCGCGGTTTCCGGGGGAGCGGATTCGGTAGCGCTTTTGCTTTTTCTGCATGCGTTCAGGCACCGTTTCGGTTTTTCGCGCCTGGCGGCCTGTCATGTGCATCATGGGATCCGCGGGAAAGAGGCAGATGAAGATGCCCGGTTTGTCGGTAAACTCTGCCAAAGGCTCGGGATTCCCTTCTACGTTTATTACGGAAATGCACCGGAGCAGCGGGGCGCAGGCGGATTGGAGAATGCCGCCAGGTCCCTAAGGTATGCCGCGCTGACGGATGCCGCGGAGTACGGCGGTTATTCCTGCGTAGCCCTGGCGCATCACAGGAAGGATCAGGCGGAAACGGTATTGATGCACCTGCTTCGGGGAACCGGGCTGTCCGGCCTGGGTGGGATGCAGCCCCTGGAAGAGAGAATCCTTCCCAGAGTACCGGCTGCAATCCGGGAAGCCTGGTATCCGGAAAAACCGTTTCCCAAAGGAACGGAACGCACGGCTGTATTGATCTGGAGGCCGTTTCTTGCAGCCGATCCGGACCTGCTGGTCCGGTATCTGGATGAGAGCGGACAGGCCTACCGTACGGATCTGACAAATGCGGATACAGGTAACCCCCGAAATGCGCTGCGGCACCTCGTACTCCCCCAGATGGAAGCACTGTACCCGGGAGCAGAAGAGGCAATTGCCAGAGCGGCTGGTCTTGTCCGACAGGAGGACGGGTATCTGGAAGAAGAAGCGGGGAAACAATTCCATGCTCTTTTACGGGAAAAGGGAAAATTACAGTATACATTCCTTCCCAAACCTGCAGCCCTGCGGGTTTTACGCAGATTCTGTCTGGAAAACGGGCTCCGGAGTGTCCTGACGCAGGCGCATCTGGAACAGCTTTACGGAATCTGGGAGAGCGGGTCTGGGGAATGCTTCCTTCCGGGAAACCTGCGGACCGTTATGAAGGATGGATTTCTTCGCATCGGGAACAGGGAAACAGAGAAAGCGGAGAACGGAGAAAAATCGTGTTGGGAGCTGACCGTCCCGGATTGCGTGCAGCTTCCGGTCGGGTTGCTTCAAACGAAGCAGACTGCCCGGGCTCCCGGCAGACTGCCTCCCGATATCCTTCTGGTGGATGAGGAAAAATGGAAAGGACCATTCCTGCTGCGATATTGGAAAGCAGGAGACCGGATGAAGCCTTTCGGCATGGAGGGTTCGAAGTTGGTCAGTGATATACTCACGGATCGTCATATTCCCGACAGGGAAAGGCAGTTGGTCCTTTTGTCCGGAAACGAGATCCTGTGGATCCCCGGAGTCCAGGCTTCGGAAGGGACAAGGATCGGGACGGTTCATGGTAATCTTGTAGAACTTGATTTTCTTCCCAAAGGAGAGAATTTATCATGGAAAAAATGATAAAGAGTACAGATGCAAGACTGGGTGTACTGCGTACACTGATCACTCATGATGAGATCATGAAAAGGACAGAGGAGCTGGCGGATCAGATCAACCGGGAATATGCCGGGAAGAATCTGGTTCTGATCGGTACCCTGAAAGGCGGGGTTCCTTTCTTCAGTGCACTTCTGGAAAGAATTACCCTGCCTTGCCGCACGGACTTTGTTTCTGCTGCCAGTTACGGGGCTGCTACTTCCAGCAGCGGAAAGGTAACGTTAAACAATATCACGGGAATGAATGTGGAAGGAATGGATGTCCTGCTGGTAGAGGATATCGTGGACAGCGGCCATTCACTGGAAAGACTGACGGCATTCCTGGAGGGGCAGAAACCCGCTTCCTATAAAATTATTGCCCTGCTGGATAAACCGTCACGCCGGGAAATTCCGTATTATCCGGATTATGTCGGATTCACGATTGATGACTATTTCGTAATCGGGTTCGGATTGGACTATAACCAGTATTACCGCAACCTGCCGGATGTCTGTGTGATTGATCCGGCATATGTGGAAGGCTGATCGGCGAAATTTGGCTAAACTATGAAACTTTTGTGAGTTTCTTGACGTATGTTTTTCGGGAATGCTATACTCAGAAAGCCATGTTTGCATGGAAAGGGGGCGTGATGCTTTTTGAATAAATCGATCATTCGGACTGTTGTTTACCTGCTGGTTCTCGTGCTGGCAGTCATCCTGATTTCCGAAGTGTTCAGCGGGTCTGTCCGTAAGAACGGGGAAGAGATCAGTTACACGCGTTTTCTGGACCAAGTTCGTGATGGAACGGTTTCCAAACTGTCCATTACTGAAAATATAGCTGTCGGTTTGAAGAAAGATACAAAAATAACCGACAAGGAATTTCCTTCCAGATATGACTTCAAGGTTACCATACCGGATGACCTGAACACATTCTATAATGATGTGCTGGATGCAGAGGCGATCGGACAGAAACTCGACCGCAGCACGGTTACGGCTTTGAATTACCGTTTTGAGATTGTCAATAAACGGGCAGAAGGCGTCGCGTGGTGGGTGAACTGGATCCCCTTTGTGGTTGTTCTGCTGATTATGGGCGGTTTCTGGTACATGATCATGCGCCAGCAGACCGGCAGCAACAACAAGGTTATGGGTTTCGGAAAATCCCGTGCCCACATGGTTTCCAATGATAAGAAGAAAGTCCGTTTCTCCAATGTCGCAGGAGCGGATGAAGAAAAGGAAGAACTGCAGGAAATCGTAGAATTCCTGAAGAATCCGAAACGGTTCCTCGATCTGGGTGCCCGGATCCCGAAAGGTGTCCTTCTTGTAGGCCCTCCCGGAACCGGTAAAACCCTGCTGGCCAAAGCTGTGGCCGGGGAAGCCGGCGTACCGTTCTTCTCGATTTCCGGTTCGGATTTTGTGGAAATGTTTGTCGGTGTCGGCGCTTCCCGTGTTCGTGACCTGTTTGACCAGGCGAAAAAGAACAGCCCGGCGATAGTGTTCATTGATGAAATTGATGCCGTTGGCCGTCACCGCGGTGCTGGTCTGGGCGGGGGGCATGATGAACGTGAACAGACCCTGAACCAGCTGCTGGTGGAAATGGACGGCTTCTCTGTCAATGAAGGCGTTATCATCCTGGCAGCAACCAACCGTCCGGATATTCTGGATCCGGCCCTGCTGCGTCCCGGCCGGTTCGACAGGCAGATTACTGTCAACTATCCCGATATCAAGGGCAGGGAAGAAATCCTGAAAGTACATTCACAGGGCAAGCCGCTGGATGAAACCGTTGATCTGAGTACGATTGCCAAACGGACACCTTATATGACCGGTGCCGATCTGGAAAACGTCATGAATGAAGGCGCACTGCTGGCTGCACGCAGAAAAAAGACCAAGATCAGCCAGACGGAACTGGAAGAAGCCATTACCCGGGTTATGATGGGACCGGAGAAACGCAGTGCTGTCGTGACGGAAAAAGTCAAAAAGCTGGTTGCCTATCATGAGGCAGGGCATGCGGTTGTCGGGCATTTTATGCCGAACTGTGATCCCGTACATGAGGTTTCCATTGTTCCGCGCGGCCGTGCGGGCGGTTATACCATGTCGATGCCCAATGATGACCGTGCCCCGGTCACCTCTTCCAAACTGAAGGATGAGATCGCCATGAGCCTGGGCGGAAATGTGGCAGAGCTGATTGTCCTGGGAGATATTTCTACCGGTTCAACTTCCGACCTGAAGAATGCTACCGGGATTGCCCGGGCGATGGTAACCGAATACGGTATGTCCGAATCCATCGGGCAGTTGTATCTGGGGGGAAGCCAGGAAGTATTCCTGGGACGTGATTTCGGACAAACCCATGATTATTCCGAAGAGCTGTCGGCCAAGATCGATGCAGAGATTCGTAAACTTCTGGATGAAGGGCATAGAAGAGCGACAGAAGTCATCAATGCTCACCGGGATCGTCTGGATTTCCTGGCCAAAGTCCTGATGGAAGAAGAAAAAGTGGATCAGGAAGAATTCGAGAAAATCATGAACCAGCCCATGGATGAACTGGAAAAATGGTGGGCTGATAAACTGCAGGAAAAGGAAGCGGAAAAAACCAAACAGGAAGAAGCTGCTGTACCCGAATCGGCAGACGGTCCGGAAACGGACGAAACCTGTACTGAAACGGATGATTCTGTGCAGGAAGGGAAAACGACGGAATAAAAAACATGCGGTTGCCGGAATTCGGCAGCCGCGTGATTTTTCAAACTATTAGGAAAAAGGAGAAACGCCCATGATCGACCTGCACGTGCATTCCACGGCCTCCGACGGGACCTGTACTCCTTCCGAACTGGTTCGTCTGGCCAAAGAACAGAATCTGAAAGCGCTTTCCATTTGTGACCATGATACGGTCGGAGGAGTTGAGGAAGAACTCCGGGCAGGGGAAGCAGAAAAACTAACTGTAATCCCTGGAGTCGAAATTTCCTGTGGGGACTGGGTGGATATTCACCTGTTGGGGTATTTTGTCGACCATAATTCCCCGGATCTTCTCCGTATCCTGGATTTCCTGTCCCGCTCCCGTGACGGCCGGATGTACAAGATCCTTGAAAACCTGGAAAAATACGGGATCCACGTTACCCCCGAAGAGACACTCCGTTATGTGGGGGAAGACGGGGTTACCGGCCGGCCGCACATTGCCAGGGCAATGGTGGAGAAGGGATATGTGCCGGATATTCCGACGGCATTTCGGAAATATATCGGACTGCATGGATGCTGCTATGCGGAGAGGGAAAAACTGAGCATTACACAGGCGATCCAAACCATCCATAAGGCGGGAGGAATCGCGGTTCTGGCCCATGGCGGACTGCTCCGTCTCTCAGACGAGGATTTAAACCGTCTTCTGGATCAGATGCAGAGGGATGGGCTGGACGGATTGGAATGTTACCATTCATCCCATACCCTGAAGATGCAGAAACAGATGCGGATGCAGGCGCAGAAACGAGGGCTGCTGGTTACGGGTGGAAGTGATTTCCACGGGGCCTCGAAACCACAGGTACAACTGCATTCGGGACTGGAAAACTGGGAGGATGAAGAATCCTGTCTGGAAAAGTTCCTGGAAGCAGGAAAGTAAAGGAAAAAAAGAAGGAAGACGGACTGTCGTGCAGTATCCGTCTTCCTTTTCTTGTATTGGAGATACAGCCCGGGGAATGCCGACCTGATCTGATCAGGAGCGGTTCATAAAGAATGTAATCAGGAAACCGACGGCGATGAGTACATAGGGCCAAACACTCAGGAAAGTCGCCAGGGGCGGGAGAATGACGAAAACGGACCCCAGGACAAAACCGATGACGGCTGCATAGCTTTGCTGATGAAAACGGGAAAACAGCGATTTGATGGCTTTGGCGCAGAGATAGATACCGAGCACGGCGCCGACGGCATAGAAGAGCAGCAGCAGGACATCGAAAGACGACAGTGCGTTGATGATCGGGGTATATCCGCCGATCAGGACCATGACAAAGGAACCGGAGATCCCGGGAATCAGCATGCAGGCAGAGGAAACCAGACCAAAGACCAGCATGAGCAGTGTCATGACCCACCGGGGGGTGCTGGTGAAATCCAACCCGCCGATGTTCCGGGACAGCGTCATCCAGATCATGACGCCAAGGGTGATGAGGAAAGCCAGCACGGAGGAGAATTTCGGTTTTTTGAAATCTCCGGTTTTTACGAGGAGCGGCAGGGAACCTGCCATTACGCCGATAAAAAAGCAGTTTACCAGGGCATTGTAGTTTTCCAGCAGGTATTTCATTACCCGTGAGAAAGCAAAAACGGCGACCAGCAGACCGGCCAGGAGGAACAGCAGGAATTTCCACTCCTCCTTGATTTTTTTCCGGAATCCGGCAATCAGCCCGATCAGACGGTCATAGATGCCGAATACGACGGCCATTGTGCCGCCGCTCACGCCGGGAATGATATTGGAAATACCGAGAACCATGCCGGCGACAACCCATTTGATTTTTTCTAACATGATATTTCTCCTGTTCCGAATACAATATCACCCGTATTATAACAGAGATGGAGGCCCAAAGAAAGATGGGCTGGCTGACTTGACAGGAAGGGGGAAAAAAGGGCATAATGCGAGGAGCAGCTAAAAACCGAACCGTTCTCGGGAACTAACAATGGAGTCATCATTATGAGCATCTGGGGCGCAATTCTACTGGCAATCGGGTTAAGCATGGACGCTTTTGCGGTATCCATCTGCAAGGGACTGTCCGTATCCCGTCTGCAGTTCAAACATGTGCTTCTGTGCGGCGTCTGGTTTGGTGTGTTCCAGGCATTAATGCCAACGATCGGGTATTTCCTCGGCGCCAGGTTTTCCCACTATCTGGAGGCGTATGACCATTGGGTCGCCTTTGTCCTGCTGGCCCTGATCGGCTGTAATATGATCCGGGAAGCGGTAAGCGGGAAAGAGGAAGAGGTAAATGCTTCTTTTGGTATCAAGGCAATGCTGGCGCTGGCTGTGGCTACATCCATAGATGCGCTGGCAGCCGGGGTCACATTTGCTTTTCTGGAAGCCCCGGTCTTCCTGTATACGATCCTGATCGGCTGCATTACCTGTGTGATCAGTATGGCCGGTGTAAAGATCGGGAACAAATTCGGAGAACGGTACAAAAACAAAGCGGAGATTGCAGGGGGTGTTATCCTGATCCTTCTGGGGTTGAAGATTCTCCTGGAGCATCTGGGAATTATTACCTCATTCCTGTAATGTCCTGAATACATAAGTATCCCGCAGAACCGGAGTGTTCTGCGGGATTTTTGCGGATATTGCAGGGAAAATTACAGGAAACTGCGTACGCCTTCTGCATCCAGGGGACTGAGGTAGGCGGGAGCAACATCCATAACGGTGATACAGCCTGTTTTGCCTTCTTTAGCCAAACGGCAGACAGCACGGGCATAGGCGACCAGAACCGCGGAAGTGAATTCCGGGTTGGAATCCAGTTTCAGCGCATATTCGATAATCTGGGTATGCTGGTTGTTCTCACCGCTCTTACCGGAGCGGAACACGAATCCGCCGTGCGGGAGCTGGGAATGATCCCGGTCCAGTTCTTCCTGGGAAATGAAATGGACGGTAGTATCGTATTCATCGAAGTACAGTGGCATTTCCTTGATTTCTTTTTCAATCCGAGCCAGATCTGCACCTTCTTTGGCTACGACATAGCAAAGGCGGGTATGCTTCTGACGGGTGGTCAGCTGCGGCATTTTTCCGGCACGGACAGCAGCGACGGCTTCTTCCACGGGGACCGTGTACTGCTTGGCATCCTGTACACCCTCAATCCGGCGGATTGCGTCGGAGTGGCCCTGGCTGACACCTTTGCCCCAGAAGGTATAGGTTTCGCCTTCCGGCAGAATGCAGGAAGCGTACAGGCGGTTCAGGGAGAAAAGACCTGGATCCCATCCGCAGGATATCAGATTGAGGTGGTTGTTCGCTTTGGCAATGGCATCGACTTTCTGGAACTGCTCCGGGATCTTGGCGTGGGTATCGAAGGAGTCTACCGTGTTGAAGTACTGTGCCATGTCGGGGGTTTGTTTCGGCAGATCCGTGGCACTGCCTCCGCAAAGGATCATGACATCGATCTGATCCTTCATTTTCGGCGCGTCTTCCATTTTATATACAGGAACATTCGGAGTGTTGATCTTGACACTGCCCGGGTCTCTGCGGGTAAATACTGCGACCAGCTCCGTATCAGGATTCTGGCGGATGGCATATTCAATACCTTTTCCCAGGTTGCCGTAGCCGGCAATTGCAATACGAATTTGATTCATAAAGGGACTTCCTTTCTGTTGAGACTGTACCCAGTATACAGCATTTTTGAATATATTTACATTTTGTTTGTGTAAAAAACAAGACAGCCGGCAACGCCGGCTGTCCGGGAAAGACTTATGATTCGATTGCCCAGATAAATACAGCAGATTCGGAAGAAACGATATCATCGGGAACAAAACCCTGGACAGCGCCGTACTTCCGCATACTTACAGCTTCTTCGGCAACATCGTACAGGGTCGGGGAATTCCATTCCGAATTCATGTTTCCGCTGCGGATCTGCAGAAGAGCACCCAGACGGACACCTGATGCACTGCAGAGGGCTTCTGCTTTCTTCCGGGCATCCTCCGCAGCCAGCGCCAGCAGCTGCGAGGACAGGACTTCGGTATCCTTGACCGTGAAATGGACCTGCAGACCGGGTTCTCCGCTGCAGGCGGAGAGCGCCGACATGACTTTATCCAACTCCTCCATGGACAGGGGGAAGGAAAGCTGCAGTTCATGCGTGCAGCGAAAGCCCTGGAAGTATTCTTTATATTCTCCGGATTCGTCCATGCGGGAAGTATACTCGGGATGGACAGAATAGTGCAGGGTTTTTAGGACATCTTCCGAAAAACCGGACTGCACTACGGAATTCTGAATCTGGGAAAGCTTTTCTTCAGAATCCCGGATCATTTCCCCATAGACGGGATTCAGAGTATTCAGGGTGATTCGAAACTCAATCCAGTCGGGACGGACAGAAATTTTCCCGTTTCCCTGGACAGTAATGGTTCTTTCCATAAAGGTACCTCCACAAGAAAAA
>JAFPSR010000042.1 GCA_017413675.1 Clostridia bacterium
CCCGTCTGAACATTCGTCATCCACGACAGGGTAACTTTCCAAGCCCGATTTCCACTGATTTCGTGATTACACGCCGTGACGGCATATATGCCAGAACCGTAAAAGAATCAAGAGAACTTGAAGATCCCCGGGTCCTGGAAAAGTTCTCCATCGAATTCCAATACTGGAAGGAGAAGGGGATCGATTGGAAAATTGTCACTGAAAAAGAAATCAACCGGGACCTCGCCAGAAACCTTCAATGGCTGCATTCCGGTCCTTCTGTAACGGAAATCATTCCGGATGCAGGACTCCGTGAAGAAGCCTGCGCCCTTCTCCTGGAACTGTTCGCAGAAAGGCAGTTTTCCTTCTCCGGTATGCTGGAAATTGCCGAAGAAGGCCTTGGACTTCCCCCTGGCGCCGCAATTACTCTGTTCAAAAATCTGGTGCTTACAGGGCGTGTTTCCTTAGACCTCAACCAACCCATGGACTTCATGGATCCGTTTGCGAAGGAGGATTGATAAAAATGGATACCCCCATCCTGATAAATCAGGTAGTACACAGCACAGAAGAGAACCGGGATTACCGCATCCTCTGGAACGGGACGCCCGGCTTCTGGATCTGCCTGAATTCAAAAGAAAACATCCCCAGGGAATTTTCCATGGAAAAGCTGCTGGAAGGTATCCAGTCGGGTCTTTATACCCTCGTGCCTGACTTATGGATGGCCAGTCCGGGAGTACAGGCGCCTTCGGCCTCTTCCATCCGAAGGCGGGACCGTGTATGGGCATTGATCGGGGATATCGTCACGAAAGAACCCGCAATCTATGACCAGGAACAGCGCAAGACGCTGTTAAAGGAAAAATCTGTTTCTTCCGGTGTCGCAGTTTCCAACCTCTATCCCCACCTCGGACGGTACTGGCGCGGCGGGAAGGTCCCGGATACTCTTCTTGGCAATTACCAGACCTGTGGGAAATGCAGGGATCCTTATAAGGAAAACGCCACCCGGCTGGGGAGGAAAAAGAAAGCAGGCGCCGCCGGTAAAACACTGACAGTCAGGGATCTGCAGTATTTCAGAGAAGCCATATGCGCATACCACCTGAATGGTGACAAACTGTCCCTCGAAAAGACATATAAAAAACTCATCGGAGATCACTATACGGTCAAGGACAAGGCGGGCAAAAGCGTTGCGCAGATGGATCCCGATGACATCCCGTCCCGTCAGCAGTTCTTCTACTGGTACCGCACGAACAAGGATGTGCTGGAGGAAGCAAAAAGCCGTGATGGTGAAAGATCCTACAACCTGAACAACCGTGCTGAACTGGGGAAAACAGAAACACATTTATACGGCCCGGGCATGGCGACACAGATCGACGCCACCACGGCCGATATCTACCTTGTCAGCCGGGATGACCGCACGGCAATCATCGGACGCCCCACCATGTACTTTCTCATGGACAGCTACAGCCATATCGTGACAGGAATGAACATATCCCTCGACCCTCCCTCCTGGGACAACGCCGCCAGAACAATCCTCAACGCCATCGAAAACAAGGTGGATTTCTGCAAACGTTATGGCATCGATATCTCAGAGGAGGAATGGCCGTGCCAAAACATACCTTCCATGATCCTTGGCGACCGCGGCGAGATGGAAAGCAGAACCGCGGATCTGCTGGTAAAAAACCTCGGGATCACGGTTGAGAATGCCCCGCCCTACCGTGGTGACCTGAAGGGAATCATCGAAAAGCATTTTGACTTGATCAACATTGACATGGCTTCCCTTCCCGGCAAAGTAAAAAAGGACTTCGGTGAGCGGTGCACGGAGGATTACCGCCTGAACGCGTCGCTTGATATTTTCCAGTTCACCGCTATTATTATCCGCTGCGTTATTCAGTACAACAATTATCATTACATGAAGGACTACCGGAAAACGCCACAGATGCGGCAGCTCCACATAAAGCCGATCCCGAGGGATTTGTGGAATTACGGTATACGATACATGAGTGGCGGCCTTCGCGCCATGGACAGGGGATATGTCCGGTACCATCTTCTTCCCAAAGGGGAGGCGTCCATTACTAAACGGGGCATCCAGTTTGAAGGCCGGTATTACAGCTGCGAGCAGGCGGAGCAGGAAAAGTGGTTTGATGTTGCCAGGACGCAGCATTCCTGGAAGGTGACCTGTGCCTACGATCCGCGCGATGCCGCCCTCATTTACGTCAGCCCTGCCGCAAATGCCCTGCCGGTTGAATGCCATCTGTTGGAGCGTGACTGGATGTACGAAGGCTATGCCGGTGACGAGGCTTCTTTCGTAAGGGAAAAGGATAGTACAGAAGCCACTGTCTATGCCCCTACGGAAGATTTCCACAGCGTACAGCTTGACGAATTCATTGAGGACACAAAAAAAGAGGCCAGGCGCCTGGCTGCCGGAAGTTCATCAAAGAGCAAAGCTGCCCGGATAGCCGAAATCCAGGCCAACAGGAAGCGGGAAAAAGAAACCATCCGGGAGGCCAATACCGAAGCGACCCTCACGGAACGCGGCATCCATCCGGGAAAGGATGACGAGAAGCCGGAAGAAGAGCTCTCCCCGATCCAGAAGATGATAAGCGACGCACTGGACCAGCGGCTGAAAGAAGGGGGGCTGAAACCGTGACAACCGCCACGTACCGCAATGAGATATTGAGCGATTTCCGGGGCAACCTCCTGATCGAGGCCTTGCCGGAACCACGCGAGCCAGCCCAGGCCATCAAGGACCTGATGGTTTTCCCTGATTATTCCGGGTCTGACAGGCAGCTCTCCGTCGCGAACAGACGGATCCTCACGCAGAACATCGCCCGCATCCACCATCCGCTCCCCAGGGAACTGGAGGTCGAAGGGGCCATCGACCGGTGCATCCGGTGGGGATATGTGGACAGGAACCCCTTGCTGCCGGGGTACGCGGCGCAGCTTTCCGCCGGTTACAAGGCTTCCCTGCATGGCAACGGCATACAGAATTCAGGCGGATATCACCCGCACACCTACGGTTTTTCCATCCTTGGCATCTCGGGGATCGGGAAGAGTACCACCGTTGAAAC
>JAFPSR010000043.1 GCA_017413675.1 Clostridia bacterium
ATAGGTGATATAGTCATCTTTCTGGAAAAGACCTTCTCCCCGGGGATTCCCGAAGGAACTTATCATTTTCCCAAGCGGAACTGTAAGACGGGCATTCTGTGCGGGGGAATCATTGCTTAGGTACCGCTCCAGGACCTGTCCTGCCGGATCTGTTTTCAGATTTCCCAGTTTCCAATAAGGTGCCGGGGCACTGAAATTGGGATAGACCGAAAAATCGGAAGTGACATAGAATACCGCAGGATCGGAGTGGCGTAACGCAAGGTTTTCGGTGTCTTTGGAGGAAGAAAGCTCTTTTACCCATTCCCGCTCGCTCTTCCCGAAAAGATCCGAAAAAGAGGCGGCACCCGTATAGGCAAGCGTTTTTTGGACAAGATACTCCGGAATCAGGTCCAGGTCTTCCTTGCGCAGCCAAATCGGATACTGGTTTCTGTTTTCCCCGTCGCAGCCGCCGGTATGTACAAAAACCTCCAGGGATTCTCCCAGGGAAGCGCAGCGCTCTTCCAGGCGGCAGTTTCGGATCATTTCGATTACCGGCTGCAAGTCCTGTACGGTCTGCTGGTTCAGAAAAATCTGGATGCGGGGAACGATCCCGTTGTCCAGCAAAAGATCCAGGGACCTTAGGAGATCCTGCCAGGCACCGCGGCGTCCGGTATAGTAGTCTGTCAGTGTTTCACCGCCGAAAAAAGTCAGCTGCATTCTGCGCACACCCATCCCGTAGAGCCATGGGATATAAGCGGGATCACGAACGGCTCGCCAGACGCTCATCAGCTCAAAGTGGGGCTGCACACTGTCGGACAGTTGCTCACGAAGGTCCCACAATTCCCGGTAAGTGGAGGCATAATCCGGTTCCCGCATCCACGTGTCCACTTCCAGATGATCGGTAAACGGACGGAAAGAATCACGGACAAAGACAAGGTCGTCTGTTGTGAGCCTTGGATTGGCGGAATGTCCGAGCCAGCAGTGCCGGCATCGGTTGGGACACCCGTACATATCCAGTGCGGCAATCAGGGAAGGTACGGAAAGATTGACAGTAGATTGATTATTCATATTTCGGTCGAACTCCTTGTTATTCAACTTAATGTGATTCAATGGGTTCGGCCAAACGGCATTCCCGATCCCGTCTGCGAAGTGCCGTTTCGCTGAACCGCAGCGGGCTGCCTGTTCGGATGATGTCGTACCCGTACCAGTGCATATCGGATTCCTCCTTTCGGACTCATAGTAGTAAACACTATACTATATTGAAATATCGGAAGAAAAGAAAAACAGCCCCCGCAAAAAGCAGGAGCTGTTATCAACATATCGTTCAGTTCAGTTTCTGGGAAGTATACTTTACCTTCTGGTTTTTGATGGCGGTCAAAATGGTGGGGACGGCACCGAGAAGGGCGAACAGGATAACCATCACGAGGTTCTTGATATACTCGGCACGGACTTCCGCTTCCTGCTTAACGAGTTCCGGAATGCCCCGGAAGGCACTGAAGAAATCAACATTGAATGCTTTGGATACCGCAATCGCCCAGTCGACGCGGTTGCCGATATACAGCATGACCAGCATCAGGACACAGGAAATAATGATTCCCTTGATGCTGAGCTTTTTGGCCAAAAGCTCATACCCCTTCAGGGAACAGACAGCTGCGATCAGGCCGGACAGGGCGGATACGAACCCGAGCTGTCCCATAAGGACCACAACTACGGCTCCGATGATTGCGCCGCCTAAAGCGCCGACGATACCGGCCGGAACGTTTTCCGGGGTTTCGGCATCTCGCCTGGCCAGTTCGTTCAGATTCTGGGAAACGGATTCAAAACATTCCGGGCACAAAAGACGGATCTGCCCGCCGACCACATAAGGCGCTGTTTCTTTCATCTGGGCACAATGCTCACACACATTGCAGTAACCGCGGGTTTGCAGTTCATTGGTCAGATACCCCAAAGCATCCCGGAGGACCTGGGCAGCGGTATAGGCATCATTCCCGAGACGGACCAGGAAACTGGCATAGAACCCGGCAACCTGGTTGGCCTTGACAAGTTTGTTGCTGGTTTTGGCAATTTCCTTGAGTTCTTTTTTGGAAATGGCGATTCCGTTGTTGGCAACGGTAAGCGAAATCTGGTGATAGGCGGCGGAATTGGAGGAACGCTGGATGAAAACGGTAAATCCGTTGAACGGACCATAAATAAAATTGTTCTCCCGGTCGTATGTCAGACCGCAGGTCTGTGCACACTGTGTGAGAAGATCGATATAAACGGTCATGAGAAAAAACTCCTTATGCAATCTTTAGTAACTACCAATAGTATAATCGAATTTGTTTGCAAAGAAAAGATATGGTTCTACAAAAAACAACTAACCCTTTGGGACAATGGTGGCGTTATTCATTTTCCAATATTCTGAAGATAAGGAATATAATACCGGAAAAGAGAAGGGGACCCGGACCCGTATACGGAACGGAGCCGGGTCTTTCATAAGGTACAGAGTTTATTTGATTTCTTCCACAGGGACTACGGTATCGTCCAACTCCCTGCCAAGATCCTGGTAGAGCTTTGCACGTCCGACTTTATCCTTATTCATTTCCTGCCAAGCGTACTTGGCCACATCATAGGCTGCTTTCCGAGGCACTACGATGACACCGTCATTGTCCGCCACGATGATATCACCCGGATAAATGGCAACCCCGCCGATCGCGATCGGGACATCCTTGTCGATAAAACGGATGCGTGCCTGGTCCATGCCCTGGGAGATGTGATAGCTCCAGACCGGCATGCCGCCCTGCATGATGACCTCATCCGTATCCCGGACACCGCCGCCGTTGATCAGGATTCCTACGCAGCCGCGCTTCTGGCAGTTGAGTGTATTGTTGCTGCCCATCAGGCCAACGTCTACACCGGCAAGATCGATGCACATGAAATCACAGGGTTCCAGTTCTTTGGACCAGGGATCCGTGCAGATTTCCCGGTAATACATGGCTGCCCATTCGGTATAGGCATCCCCGCGCTGCAGGGGTTCCGGACCTTCGTACGGGACATAACGGGCTGTCCGGGCAATACCGACGGCATGGGCAGGGAACAGGGGACGGATCCTGTAATCCACCGAACCGTAGTGATGGTAGCCCATCCAGTCCATGCCGTCACGGACATCTGTAACCCGGCAGGGCTGAAAAAGTGCAATCAGTCTTTGATTTTCTTCCTGATATGTCATGCGCGTGCCTCCTCAAATGTGATGTGTTACCTACAGTATATCCCGCCTTCCGCTTCCTGTCATTCCAACAGGCTGTACCGAAAGTAGGAAATGTGACTGTTTCGCCAAGCGAAATCAGGGTATAATAATATTTGTATAATCAATACCGCAAAGGAAAGGAAGACATGGATATGATCCAGGTGGCGTTTTTTGATACTAAGGAATATGACAGACCATCCTTTGAACAATACGGGAAGGAAAACGGGATTCAGTTCCGCTTCCTGGAAACCAAGCTGAATGAAGATACTGCATCCCTTGCCGAGGGATCGCAGGCGGTCTGTGTATTCGTCAATGATACCGTAAATGCTGCGGTCATTGACCAATTGTATTCCTATGGAATCCGTCTGATCGCCCTGCGCTCTGCCGGTTACAACAATGTGGATGTCCGCTCTGCCTACCGGAAGATCCATGTGGTTCATGTACCGGCCTATTCTCCCTACGCAGTGGCGGAACACGCTGTGGCACTTCTTTTGACATCCGTAAGAAGGATCCACAGGGCTTATAACCGGACACGGGACTTCAATTTTTCCTTAAGCGGACTGACAGGTTTTGATCTGCATGGCAAAACAGTCGGCGTGATCGGCACGGGCAAGATCGGGAAAATCTTCATCGATATCTGCCGTGGGTTCGGAATGAATATTCTGGCATATGATAAATTCCCAGCAAAGGATTCGGATATTCAATATGTATCCCTGGAAGAACTGCTGGAAAAGAGTGATATCATCTCCCTCCATTGTCCCCTGAACGAGGAAACCAGGCATATGATCAACCGGGATACCATCGGAAAGATGAAGAAAGGTACTGTCCTGGTCAATACGTCCAGAGGCGGGCTCATTGATGCGGAAGCCCTTCTTACCGGCCTTAAGGAACGGAAGATCGGCGCCGCCTGCCTGGATGTTTACGAAGAGGAAGCGGACATATTCTTCGAAGACCGTTCCGGGCATATCCTGGACGATGATACCTTGTCCCGCCTGATTTCCATGCCGAATGTGATTGTGACTTCCCATCAGGCATTTTTGACTGAGGAAGCCCTGAATAATATCGCCGAAACAACAGTAAACAATATCCGCTCCTGTTTTGACAAGGACGGGATCTGCGACAATGAACTCTGTTACCGCTGCGGGAATATGGAAACCTGCCGTCTGCACCGGAAAGAGCGCTGCTTCTGATTTGGAAAGAGAAGATTTTCGTTTCATAACGAAATGCGGATAGATTTATCCGAAACTTAAAGGGAACTTTGATTCAGAATTCCCGAATTGGTGTATCATAAGTATCGGGAAGAAATAAGAGCATTCACCGCTCTTTGGATAAAACGAGGGTATTTATATGCTGGAACTTAAGAATGTATCGTTCATGGTCAACGAACCCGGCGACAGCAAGGAAATTATCCGTAATGTCAATCTGACAATCCCGGATAAAAAGCTGATCGTTGTGACGGGTCCCAACGGCGGGGGAAAGTCCACCCTGGCCCGCCTGATCGTCGGCATCGAGAAACCGACTTCAGGCCGTATCTTCATGAACGGGGAAGATATTACGGATACATCCATTACCGACCGGGCGAAAATGGGCATCGGCTTTGCCTTCCAGCAGCCGGTCCGATTCAAGGGCCTGCAGGTATTTGACCTGATCCGGATCGCGTCCGGGAAAACGATTTCCCTGACGGATGCCTGCAGCTACTTATCCCAGGTTGGTCTGTGTGCCCGGGATTATATCAACCGCGAGGTCAACAGCAGCCTGTCCGGCGGTGAACTCAAAAGAATTGAAATCGCGACGGTCCTGGCCCGCGGGACGGCCCTGTCCGTATTCGACGAACCGGAAGCCGGGATTGACCTTTGGAGCTTCCAGAACCTGATCGAGGTCTTCCACCACCTGCGGGAAAAGGATAAGGATAATTCCATCCTGATCATTTCCCATCAGGAAAGGATCCTGGAAACCGCGGATGAAATTGTTGTGCTCAAAGACGGCACCATTGACCGGCACGGACCGAAGGAAGAAATCCTGCCGTCCCTGATCGGGACATCTTCCGCAGTGGAAACCTGCAGTTTCGTTTCATAAGGAGATGGATAGCATGCAGAAGTTTGACGAAATACAGCTCCGGCTCCTGATGGAGGTTGCCGACCTGCATACGGTTCCGGAAGGTGCCTATAATATCCGTTCCGACGGACAGTCCATCGGAAGACGTTCTACAGCCAATATTGAAATCGTCCCCAAACAGGATGTCAGCGGACTGGATATCTATATCAAGCCCGGCACCAAGAATGAAAGTGTTCATATCCCGGTCGTCATCCAGCAAAGCGGGTTGAAGGAACTGGTTTACAATGATTTCCATATCGGTGAAGGCGCTGACGTCGTGATCGTGGCCGGCTGCGGGATCGACAACTGCGGCGTGCAGGATTCCGAGCATGACGGCATCCACCGTTTCTATGTCGGAAAAAACGCGAAGATCAAGTACGTGGAAAAGCACTACGGATCCGGTACCGGGTCCGGCAAACGGATCCTGAATCCGGGCACGGAAGTGTATATGGAAGAGGACAGCACCATGGAAATGGAAATGGTGCAGATCAAGGGCGTCGATGACACGGAGAGGACCACCGTGGCGGAACTGGAGGCCGGGGCGAAACTGGTGGTCCGGGAGCGGCTGATGACCCACGGAGTTCAGCAGGCGATCAGCACCTAT
>JAFPSR010000044.1 GCA_017413675.1 Clostridia bacterium
GCACGGGATCCGAAAGGAACCGTGACGTGCAGGTGCAGCGCGCCGAAACGTTTCATCCACCGCACGGCAACCTGTCCCTTTACCGTATCCACCACGGCCTGTGCACTCATCAGGTTTTCCGGAAACACCGGTTCCACGACAAACTCGTCGTATCCCGGCCGGGTCGGACGGATGCCGCAGAGCCAGGAATAGAACCATTGATCTACGGCCGCATACATCGGATGGTTATGGGAATTCATGCCGGGATCCTTCTTGAGCTCAAAACGCTCCCAGATGGTTGTTGCTTCCTGCTGCAACATAAACCCGTAGGAAGGATAGGTCTGTTTGGTCAGCAGTGTCCAGACATCCTCCAGATATCCATAACGTGACAGCACATCCATCATGTAGCGGGTACACAAGTTGCCGGTCGTGAACCTGTAGTCTTTTGCTATAAGGTCATCATGGATCCATTTTGCCGCTTTGGCCGCATCTTTCTGTGGAATGATGCCCAGCCACAGTGCGAAAGCCTGGCACGCTTCGGATCCCGTGCACATCTTCCCCGTCCCGGGATCGTACCATTTTTGCAGCAATGCGTCTTTGACCTTTTCCGCCATGTTTTTCCAGTGTACTGCATCTTCTCCTCGTTGCAGGGCATTGGCGAACATGGCAAGCAGATGGCAGTTGTAATACGAATAGCCAGTGGACATGAACTCGACCGGCGTCACGGAAGATGCTGCCCCGTCGCCTATTGAGTTCGGTACACAGGCATATACCGGTCCCGCCCAGTCTCCGTAATGCCCGTAATTGACAATATAGTCATCGCTGTTTGCCAGCAGGCAGTTTTCCCATGCTGCATAATGATCAAAGGCCTCGGCAAGGATATCCCGGTTCCCGGTATGTAGATACGCTTCCAGCCCGGCCACCAGGAAACTGGAGCACACAGGGTCGGCAGGGCGGAACCCGAACACATATGGGGCCGTACACGTAATGGCGCCGCTTTCGTCCTGCGCGTCGATGATGTCCCGGATGATTTTGGGGAAAATCCTGCCGATGTCGAAATTGTAAGGCGTTTCCTCAAAACGCACTGTAGCATCATTCAGCCAGCCCATTCGTTCATCCCGCTGCGGGCAGTCCGTAAGGATGCTGTACTGGTTGGCTCGTTCTGTTGCGACACAGGCTTCATGAATACGGGTGATCCGGGCATCTCCGCAGCGGAAATGCGATCCGGATTCCATATCCGTATGCAGTTCTACAGCCGTTATGCGGGTAGGGTCAAACCCCGCACCGAGACCATCGATACGTACGTAGCGGAACCCGTGATAGGTAAACATCGGCTGCCAGTATTCCAGGTCCCGGTCATCCCCTGATGCAATATACAGATCGCTGGATCTTGCCCCCCGCAGAGGTGCGGTATACAGGCTGCCGTCCTCATCGAGTTCTTCGGCAGTCGTTACGCGGATCTCCTGCCCTCGGTGCAGCCGGGGCAGCCGGATCCTGGTAACCCCTGCAAGATTCTGGCCAAAGTCAACTATTACGGAATCGGTTCCCTTCGGCCAGGCGGCAATGACGGGCCAGACCTTGTGCTCGACGATGGGTGGGATCACCATGGGACGCATCCGCCCGCCAGGCGCTTCCGTAAACCCTGCTTTTTCAAATCCGGTGAATCCCGGCTGGTTCCAGCCCGGAACGGAACGGTTGGCATCGTACACTTCCCCGTCGAAAATATCGTTGGAGGCATGCGCGCCGTATCCGCATTCCCAGTTCTCATCGGTAAAGATCCATTCCGTATCCCCGTCCGAATACATAATGCGAAGCATCGCCGTGAATATCGGACGTCCGGCATACGGTTTCGGGGCGGTTCCCTTGTCATCTCCCTTTACAAGGATATTGCGGCGCCAGCCTTCTCCAAGCATGGCTCCGATGCAGTTTGTTCCGGACTTCAGGAATTCCTGGAATTCCGGATAAACGACATACTGGCAGGTCCGGCTATAATCCGTGTTTGCGGGATCAAGTGTGCAGTCATCCAGTGCCTTGCCGTTTATATACATTTTTTCATATCCGATGCCGCATGCATACAGCACCGCAGACTTCACAGGGTGTGTGACTGCAAATTCCCGCCGCAGATAGATGGTCCGTCCGGGTTCATCCCGCTTCGGTGCAATCCACCCAGCATTCCATGTTGTCCGGGCATTATAGATTACATTTCTGTAGACTTCGCTTTCGATGCCGGCATCGTCCCGGATCTGCAGTGTCATGGCGATCGGATCGCCTTCCGGCAGCGGTCCCTCATAACGCAGAGACTGTTCCTTCTTTTCAACCCAGCCGCTGTCCCAATGGACGCCGCACCCCGTCAGCATGACCCGGCAGGCTGACTGTGCCGCATTCTGGCGGTCGCTGACAGCACCCCACGTCACCAGCATCGAAGGGGCTGCCTCAAACAGTCGCGTACGTATCTTTTCCCTGAGCCGGCCATAATTCACGGAAACATTGATGAGCTGAAACATTTTTCTTCCCTCCCGGTATCCGTTGGCTGTTTCTGGTCAGAACACGCCTATTCTGATATTATCCTTCGCAGCATATGGAGAATCCGTTCCTTCTGAACAGTTGTTTTGCCGGGGAGGCCCTGCAGTCTCCTCACGAGGATCGGAATCTTCCCTGATCCCCTTTCGCAGAAAAGGAAACGGAACATCTTTACTACAATTATAATCGTAGAAAAGACTACTGTCCCATGTCAAGATAATTATATAGGCGTAACAAACGAATGCCTGAACTGTTTCGTAAAAGATACGCTGATGCGCAATCACGATGGGTTTATCCGTGATTCCATTCCCATGCCTTTTTAGAGCAAATCAAAAGACGCTGACATCATTCCATATCAACGTCTTTTGATGGCAGGAAACTATAAAACGATACCATGTGGCCAACGGTCGCAAAGCTGCCGGGAAATGTGACCAGGCATCGTCGAAATATGTCCAAACGTTTGTGGTTACACTCCGCACTCTTGGTCACGACACTCTTTTCTGAAGACACAGTTGACTTGTGTCCTGATTTTGGCTATCTGTACTTTAGTTGATCAGTTCATATCCCCATACGACAGGTTTTTCAGATCCTTCCGGCAGCAGATTGTGCGTATAGCTCTGTTCCTCGTGCCTACGGACAAATGTATTGGGACCGATACAGTATAATTCTATATGGATATTCTGGTTAACACGCACCAGATACAGTTTTCCGTTTTTTACTTCAATACGGATTTTGCCGGGAAGATACGTACCGGCAAACTTCCCAAAATCCTCTTCCGAGACCGGAACCTCGTTTGGCTTCACAGCATGTTGCGGTTCTTTCCCGTACATGATGTCAGCGATTCCTGCTCCCAACCGATACTGGTTCAGCGATTCATTATTGGAAAGAATGAAGATGCAGAGATCATCTTCAAAAAAGTACTGCGTATATGCGGCTATCCCGTTGGCATCACCGCCATGGGCATACATCGTTACGCCGTTCCGGTCATGTCGTTCCA
>JAFPSR010000045.1 GCA_017413675.1 Clostridia bacterium
GACCTTTCAACCTCCGCAATCCGGCTTCCTTCGGATTCCACCTCCCGGTGGACACCCTTGCCTTCGGCTAACGGTTCCTACTACCGAGCCCGTAGTGGACTTTCACCACCAAGTTGTCGCCCATGCCGGGCGCACGAGAAAGAGTGCTTCCGTCCTCTCCGGGCGGAAGCACTCTGTGGTATTTTGGTTTTTTCGAGTAGGTCGGTTCGATTTTTGGGGCATGCAGCTCTTTGCCCGGATGCTCCCACAAAATTTGGAAGTCATAGAATGTCGGACTCAATCCGCGCTGCCCTTCCCATAAAGACCAGGGATTTACTGTCTGCCACCTGCGCATGCGCTTCAAAAAGGTCGTACCAATGCAGAAGCACCTTGTTCCCGTCCTGGACATTCACTTTGCGCAGGATCAGGGAGTCTCCGGATTTCATCAGCATGATCTTCCCGTGCACGGGCTGGGATGCCGGCAAAAGAAGGACATAGTCCCCTTTGCGGATATGATACCCGTGCATATCCGAATCCTGGGTCTGGAAATAGAATACCTTCTCCGGATTGCTGCCGAAGATTTTGCCGTCCGTTAAGGCAACCATACGGCGGGATACCGTCTTCCCCTTACCATCCAGTACAGGAAGACCCCGGACATTCCCGGACAAAGCTTCCTTCCAGGCATCGGACACGGGCCCCTGCGGTGCCTTGGGGGCGGGTGCAGTCCTGGAGGCAAACCGGGTGCTGCGCACGCCGGGCTGCACCTCATGGGGTGTCTCCCGGGCTTCCATGTTTTCAAACAGTTCCGTCTTGCTGCCCATGATTTTCAGGATGCGGGTAGCCGCTTCATCATTGATGATCCGGGTGCCTGCTTCCACTTCGATAATATATTTTTCCGAAACCCCGCTCTTCTTGGCCAGCTGTTTGGGGGTCATTTTTGCCTTAACCCTCTCTTGCCGGATCATATCACCCAGTCTGGACATACCGATACCTCCGCATTTAGTGATTCCATTATACCAAACCCGTATTATTCGCAACAGCTTTCTTTCTTTTTTTCACAGTGTTTACTTTATGCTATTGCATAGGATATGATATACTTAAGAAGTCAATTCCAGACTACAATCCTGTTAAGGAGGATCATCAAATGCAATATTCCCGCGATGTGGAAGAAATGGTATGTGTTGCCAAGGGTCCAAACCATGGCCCGGCTCCCATTCCCGAAGAAGGAAAATGGGTTCAGGCAAAGGAAATTAAAGACATCTCCGGTTTAACCCATGGTATCGGCTGGTGCGCACCGCAGCAGGGCGCCTGCAAGCTGACCTTGAACGTAAAGGACGGCATCATCCAGGAAGCCCTCGTAGAAACCCTGGGCTGCTCCGGTATGACCCATTCCGCCGCCATGGCCGCCGAAATTCTCGCCGGCAAGACGCTGCTGGAAGCCCTGAATACCGACCTGGTCTGCGACGCAATCAACGTTGCCATGCGTGAATTGTTCCTGCAGATCGTATACGGCCGTACCCAGTCCGCTTTCTCCGAGAACGGCCTGCCCATCGGCGCCGGTGTGGAAGACCTCGGCAAGGGTCTGCGCAGCCAGATCGGCACCATGTACTCCACCAAACTGAAGGGTGTCCGTTATCTCGAAATGGCAGAAGGCTATGTCCTGAACATCGGCCTGGATGCCAACAACGAAGTCATCGGATACAAGTTCGTTAATCTCGGCAAAATGATGGATGCCATCAAGGCCGGTACTGATCCCAAGGAAGCCTTTGAGAAAAATGTCGGAACCTATGGCCGCTTTGATGAGGCGGTGCAGGTAATTGATCCGCGCCACCAATAAGCAGAGGGGGAAATAGTAATGGTAACATTTGAAGGATATGAAAGACGCATTGACAAGATCAATGGCGTAATTAAGGAATACGGCATTGCTTCCCTGGAAGAAGCCGATAAGATCTGTAAGGACAAAGGCATTGACGTCGGCGCTATCGTAAAAGGCGTACAGCCCATTGCTTTTGAGAACGCCACCTGGGCCTATACCCTCGGCTGCGCCATCGCTCTGAAAAAGGGCTGTGTAAACGCCGCGGATGCAGCCGAAGCCATCGGCATCGGCCTGCAGGCCTTCTGTATCCCCGGTTCCGTCGCGGACCAGCGCAAAGTCGGTCTGGGCCACGGCAACCTGGGCGCCATGCTCCTGCGTGAGAACACCAAGTGCTTCGCTTTCCTGGCCGGCCATGAATCCTTTGCTGCCGCCGAAGGCGCCATCGGCATCGCACGTACCGCCAACAAGGTCCGTAAAGAGCCGCTGCGTGTCATCCTGAACGGTCTGGGCAAGGATGCCGCTTTCATCATCTCCCGTATCAACGGTTTCACCTATGTGCAGACCCAGTATGATTACTATACGGGCGAACTGAAGATCGTCAAGGAAACCCCGTATTCTGACGGCGACAAGGCCAAAGTCCGTGTTTACGGCGCGGATGATGTCAACGAAGGCGTTGCTATCATGCGTTACGAGCAGGTGGATGTTTCCATCACCGGCAACTCCACCAACCCCACCCGCTTCCAGCACCCCGTTGCCGGTACCTATAAGAAGTGGGCTACCGAGAATGGCAAGAATTACTTCTCCGTCGCTTCCGGCGGCGGCACCGGACGTACCCTGCATCCCGACAACATGGCTGCCGGCCCTGCCTCCTACGGCATGACCGATACCATGGGCCGTATGCATTCCGACGCCCAGTTTGCCGGTTCCTCTTCCGTTCCCGCTCACGTGGAAATGATGGGCCTGATCGGCATGGGCAACAACCCCATGGTCGGCGCCACCGTTGCCTGTGCAGTTGCAGTGGAAGAAGCACAGAAATAAACTCTCTTTTGAGAACCGTTCTATACACAGTCCTCTTTCCCTTTCCCGGGAAAGAGGACTTTTCCTTCTTGGGAATCGATTCTGTTTCCTGATTCAGAGCATATGACCCGGAAACATTTCTGCGTGATTTTCATGACATATTATGTTAGGATCTAAACATGAAATACCTGTCAGGAGAGAAACAACATGCGGCTCTTGTTTGCAGAGGATGAAAAATCCCTGTCCCGCGCAGTCTGCGCGATCCTGAAAAAGAATAACTATTCCGTGGATGCTGTCTATAACGGGCAGGATGCCCTGGATTATCTTAGGACTGAGAATTATGACGGGGTCATCCTGGATGTCATGATGCCGAAAGTCGACGGGTTTACGGTGTTAAAACGCATGCGGGAAGAAGGCAACAGAACCCCGGTGCTCATGCTGACAGCCCGCTCCGAAATCGATGACAAGGTATATGGGCTGGATACCGGAGCCAACGATTATCTGACCAAGCCCTTTGATACCAAGGAACTGCTAGCCAGGATCCGTGTCATGACTCGGCAGACCCACGTCCAAACAGATGCCACCCTGACTGTAGGAAATCTGACGCTGAACTGTGCGACCTATGACCTTACCGGTCCTTCCGGGAATTTCAAACTCGCCGGCAAAGAATTCCAGATGCTGGAAATGCTGATGCGCACTCCCAAACAATTGATCTCTTCGGATGCCTTTATGGACCGGATCTGGGGTTATGACAGTGAAACGGACCAGAATGTGGTCTGGGTTTATCTTTCCTACCTGCGCAAAAAGCTGGAAGCGGTCGGGGCCAATGTCCGGATCAAAGCACAGCGCGGCATTGGCTATTATCTGGAGGTGACTGAATGATCCGGAAACTGCAGAGGAAATTTGTATGGGTCGCCATGCTGTCCCTGTTGATTGTTCTGACCCTCCTGGTTGGTTTGATCAACGGGCTGAATTACCGGAACCTCGTGAAGGAAGCCGATGAAACACTGGAAATGCTGGCGGACTTCAACGGCGATATGGATGACCTTTTCCCGGATGACTTTGAGGATGATTTCGATGACGATGACGATGATAACGATTTCCGTTCGGGACGGAAAGAACTCCCCCCGGATTTTCGCGGGGAGCGCCGTTTCCAGGCCCGCTACTTTACGGTAGAACTCTCCGCTTCCGGGGAACTGGGATCTGTCAATACCCGGAAGATTGGCACCGTGGATGAGAAATCCGCCGTCGCCATGGCCTATATTGTTTCCGCAGGAAACAAAACAAGGGGATTTTACAGCGGCTACCGGTATGCCGGAATTCCCACAGATGACGGGACCCGCTGGCTGTTCCTGAACCGGGAAATGGAGCTTTCCACTTTCCGGAGTTTTCTATGGACAAGCATCGGGATTTCCTTTGGAGCATCCTTGCTGGTCCTCCTGCTCCTCATCCTTCTTTCTTCCCGGATTATCCGTCCCATCAGTGAAAGTTATGAAAAACAGAAACGGTTTATCACGGATGCCGGCCATGAGCTCAAAACACCCATCACGATCATCCGGGCAGATGCGGATGTCCTGGAAGAGGATTTGGGTGAAAATGAGTGGCTCCAGGATATCCGTTCCCAGACAGAACGTCTGGGGTCGCTGACCAATGACCTGATCTACCTTTCCCGTATGGAAGAAGACGGGATAAAGATGCAGATGACGAGTTTCTCCCTTTCCGATGCCGTCATCGAAACTGCACAGCCTTTCCAGTCTGTTGCCATGACACAGAATAAAACGTTTTCGTTATCGGTAGAACCTCTTCTGACCCTTTACGGAGATGAAAAATCCATCCGGAAACTGGTTTCCATCCTCCTGGATAACGCCATGAAATACTCCCCAGAAAACGGAGAAATCCATCTGACCCTTTCAAAGACAGCCAAACAGATTCATTTTTCCGTAACGAACACGGCAGAGCCGATGGAAAAAGGAAATCAGGACTGCCTCTTTGACCGCTTCTATCGGCAGGATTCCTCCAGGAATTCCGAAACCGGCGGATTTGGTCTGGGCTTATCCATTGCCCGGGCTGTTGTCCAGGTCCATAAAGGGAAAATCCATGCCTTTTCCTCTGACGGCTGTTCTCTGACCGTGGAAACAGTCTTTCTGGAATAAGGGAGCAACCTGTTCCCTGTTTCCGGTTTTTGTGTTTTATTTATCTGCATTGATCCAACATTTTTGAGGTCTGCTTTATGAAAAAGATTTTGGGAACTGTTCTGACCGTCTGCCTTGTTCTTTCACTTCTTGTTCTGAGTTTTGTCCTGGATAACAGCACATTCAGCGAAAATCAGCAGCAAACCTTCCGGATTCTTCTTGTCGTCTGCCTGTGCGGCATTGTTTACTGTTTTATTGCCGGGGAGATCACGCATAATTATTCCCAGATGGATAAACTCTGGAGCCTGCTCCCTGTAGCTTATCTTTGGATCATTGCCCTGCGGGATCCGGGCAATGTACGCCTCCTCCTCTACGCACTCCTCGTTACGGCCTGGGGGATCCGTCTTACGGTCAATTTCGGCCGGAAGGGCGCTTACAGTCTGAAATTCTGGGAAGGGAACGAAGACTACCGTTGGGCGATTGTCCGTCGGCACCCTGTATTCAACCATAAACTTCTCTGGTCTGCCTTTAATCTTTTCTTTATCAGCGGATACCAGAACCTGCTTGTCCTTTCCATTTGCCTGCCTGCCGTAGCGTGCATGGGGTCTTCCCTTCCTTTGAGCTGGATCGATCTGCTTGCCGTTGTGCTGTCCCTGGCTTTCCTCATCCTGGAAACCGTTTCCGATGAATACATGTGGAAGTTCCAGCAGACCAAAAAAGAAATGCTGGAAAAGAAGGATTCCCTTTCTGACCTTCCAGAACCCTATGACCTTGGCTTTGCCACGCAGGGTCCGTGGTCGCGCATGCGCCATCCGAATTATCTGGGGGAACAGGGATTCTGGGTCAGCCTGTATCTGTTTGCCATAGGTGCCGGCGCCGCCGTCTACGGTATTTTCCACAGGACCCTCGCAGGTCCCCTTCTCCTGGTCCTTCTGTTTATCGGAAGTTCCACCTTGGGAGAAAAGATCTCTTCCGGGAAATATCCAAAGTACAAAGATTATATCGACCAAGTCTGCAAATATCTACCGCTTCGGAAATATACCCCGGATTCCCGTTCCTAAGGCTCGATCTGACATTCAGGCATAAATGTGCGGCGGCAGGATGCTTCCTGCCGCCTTCTGGTATTTCAATTCTGTGAAAGGAATCATCCTTTCCCTTTCTGCAACCGGATCCCTTTTGCGATCTCCCGTACGGACAGGATCAGGACCAGGATCACGGTCCAGACTGCCGCGCCTGTGGCAGCTGTCAGGGGCAGAAGTTTCATATCCTTCCCGCCGGACTGGACCATGATGAGGGTATTCTGCAGGGTAAGGATGGAAACCAGCGCATCCATAAAATGGATTGTACGCAATAAATGTACCAGGTTATCTGATGATTCCTTCTGTTTTTTCAGGTGCAGGGACGCCATAACCATTTTATAGGTCGTATATGCAGCCATCGCAATTGCCGGTACGATGGTCAGCCTGACCGGGTTCAGCTGTTTGGCCAATAGGGAAATCGGGACAACCAGGCTGATATTTAAAAGCATGAGCAGGAACGAAACCGTAAAATATACCCGATTTCGGATCTCATCCGGACTGTTCCTGACATACATCCGTTTGCCAGAAAACACAATACTGCCGCGAAGAAGGATCAGAGCAAGATAGTAAGCACAGATGGATCCGTACCAGAGGGAAGCATGATAGGCACCCAGGAAGACTTTGTATATGGCATAGATTACGGTCACAGCCAGGGAAAAGCCGGCGCCGAGAAACGTCTGAAAATCATATTCATTTTTCCATCGGTCAATCAGTTGCTTTGTTCTCATAAATTCCTGTCCTGTCACTTTTTCCTTGGGTTCCTGGAGCCTGCATGTTCTTTGACGTACAACCACTTTTTACACGAAACAGGAGACACCTTCCGCTGCCTCCTGCTTCGTTTCCTTATTGATCTTTTTACTTGAGATAACTGTGCTGAATCGTGATCCATCCGGTATGGGTTTCACCGGGTTTCAGAACGATAACACCGGACATATCCTTTTTGCCTTCCGCCAGCATGTTGAATCCGTCGGTGGCGTTGGTCTGGTTTTCCAGGCAGAAGCCCTTCTTGTTGAAAGGCGGCGTAAAGATGACCATATACTTCATATCATCCGAAGCGGTCAGCGTGGTGCGCTGCTTGGATGCGGTGTAGTCGATCCAGGACGGTTTGTCGGAGGACATATTGCCGAAGAGGTTGTCGAAATTCATTTCGGACAACCGGCGGCCTTCGGACAGATCCCAGGTGGTTCCCTGGGGATCCAGGATCTTCCGGGTCGGATAGCAGTCGACCGTTTCCATCATCGTGCGGTTCGGTACATGAAGGATGGTGTCATGCTCTGGATCGATCTTGTTGAAGAACGTATGTACGCCGAACCCGAAGGGCGCTTCCTTGTCATCCTTGTTCTCAACGCTCCAGTCCAGACGCAGCCCGTCTTTGGAAATGGAATAGGTCATGGACAGTTTCAGATAGAACGGGAAGATCGGATACAGAACCCCACCGGGCGTAAACTCGATGGAAGAAGTTACACAGGCTTTTTCGTCATCGGCATAGGTTGCCTCTACCGTAAAGGCTTCGTCCTGCACGATACCGTGCAGCACTTTGGGCTTTCCGTTCTTAATGACGGTATATTTGCAGTCCTTGAACTGGAAGGTAGCATCCACAATCCGGTTCGCATAGGGGAACATGACGGGAAGCCCGTATCCCCCACGCCCGCCGGAAAAATCCGTGGTCGCGAGCAGTTCCTGTCCGTCCACACAATAAGAAAAGAGGTTGTTTCTTATATAAATATTCTACATCAAAATGTGATTCGGTGCACGGACAGAATCCATGTTCCGTTATACGGAATCCCCGGCAGCATCTGTCCTGAAAGGATGAGTTCTGTTCTCGTCGAAGGTCATATACAGGCTGTGAATCTTCGGGATATCCTCAAATTCGACAACCACAACGGTATCCAGCGGATCCAGTTGATCCTGTGGGTACTCGAAGATCAGCCGGTATTCATCCCGGGCAAGTTCATAGGATTGGGTAAAGGAAAGGTCTTGTCCGTCAGAGAGAAGATAAACCCGTCTTGCAGGTGTTTCTATATTGCAGATCTTGATCCGGCCGGGTGCTTCCTCCGGATGCAGGATATGCAGATACATAGTGCTGCCGCGGGATGTCATCCCGCCCCAACGGATCTGGTACGGAAGATCCGGGCAGGCTGTCGTCCCGTAGATGCTTTCCCCGTTCTTTTTCAGCCAGTTCCCAACTGAAGAGAGGACTTCGATACTTCCCTGCGGGATCCTGCCCAAAGGATCCGGTCCGACGTTCAAAAGAAGGTTCCCGCCCTTGCTGGCTACATCCACCAGCATCTGGATCACTTTTTTCGGGCTTTTCCAGTCACTGTCGGTCTGTGAATACCCCCAGGTATGGTTCAGGGTCATCGGGGTTTCCCAGGCGCCCCGGTAAGCCAGGACCGGGATCTCATTATCACTCATCTGCCGGTAATCCCCCAACCCGTACCCGATCCTGCCGTTGATCAGGCACTCCGGCTGCAGGGCATGCACGAAACGTTCCAGTTCCTCGCACAGGGAAACCGGCATATCATACGGGGTATCAAACCAGATCATCCCGATCGGACCGTAGTTCGTCAGAAGTTCCCTCACCTGCGGTTTTACCTTGCGGTCAAAATATTGTTTGAAATTCTTTTTGCCCTTCTCGTAATCCCAGGTATTCCCGTCTCCATCGGGATCAGCCCAGTCCTGCATCTGGGAATAATAGACGCAGAACACAAGGCCATGCCGGCGGCAGGCTTCGGACAGTTCCATGACAATATCCCGCCCGAACGGGGTATGCAGGATATTGTAATCCGACGCGTCGGACGCGAACATTGCAAACCCGTCGTGATGCTTGGCAGTAATGCAGACATACCGGCAGCCGAAGGATTCAGCAAGGCAGGCCCATTTCTCGGCGTCAAAATCTACAGGATCGAAGGTGTCCTGAAGCCGGCGGTATTCCGTATATGGGATCTGTGCCGTGCGCATGATCCATTCCGTCCCGCCTGGATAGGCTTTCCCGTTCCAGATCCCGCCCAACTGGGCATACAGTCCCCAGTGGATAAACAATCCGTACCTGGCTTCCTCAAACCATTGCAGTCTTCTGAGCATTCTTAATTTTCCCCCATAAAACCCCGGTTTCTACAGCTCGATCTTCTGGGTCCCGTCCTTGGTTACGTAGTGTTTTTTGACACCCAGCAGATCCATCCATTTCCGGGTCACAGCCGTCCCGTACATGCGGATTCTTCCCATCCGGCGCAGTTTTTCGGCATCTTCAAGGTAAGTCGGAATTTCCGGTTCATTATAGAGCCAGTCGGCGCAGCACCACAGGCAGGCTTCCGGCAGGATCGCCGCATAGACTTCCATCCCCACATTCATATGCCCGTGATGCGCCATCTGGCAGATATCGGCCTTGAGCAGATGACGGGATTCCCGGTACAGAAGGTCCCCTGCATCCGGCCCCAGATCCCCCAGGAACAGGACGGTTTTATTGGGAGTTGTCACCTTGAAAACCAGGGACGCGTCATTGGCCAGGTTGGAAGTCAGGCCGTCATGATAGCTGAAGAGGAAATCGATATGCACTTCATCGACATCGATGGATTCGCCCTGGTTTACGATATGTGTCTTCTCCTGAAAATACGGAAGGAGTGCATTGAAGGACGGGATCATTTCGTTGAGTTCTTTTCGGTAGAAGTCCAGATCCTCCACGTCCGTCCGGCCGATGAGTTCCTCATACGGCGGGAAGTTGTAATAAATTGTCCCGATATCAAAGTCCCGGCACCGGTTTTTCCGCATTTCATCGATAAACCCGCTGATATGGTCCAGATGGGGGTGTGTCAGGATCCAGGCGGAAATATGCCTGCCTGCCACATATTCCTTGAGCAGCGGCATATCTTCCGGCCGTCCGCCGTCGATCACGATGCAGTGATCCTGATCGGTCACCAGCACAAAGGACATCATAAACCGGCTGGTTTCCGTGAGCATATACAGAACAGCCATTTTTCGTTTTCCTTTCCGGATGTATTTCCAATCAAGCAAGCAGGATGGAACGGATCCTGTCGATCTCCTCCTGCGTCACCCCGGCTGCCTTTACGTAATTCTCGGCTTTCACCTGCAGGGAAGCTTCATGGCCGCCGTATTCATCCAATCCCTTCATAAAGGCACGGAAGTTGTCAGATCTGCGGGAACGTTCACCCCAGACCGAGAAACACGTCAGCTCGTAATCCCGGATAAGCTTTTTATCCGACACACCAAGCAGGGCATTGAGCAGCAGTACCAGGATCCCGGTCCGGTCCGCCCCGCCCCAGCAGTGCAGATAAACGGGATAAACATCTTCCTGTGCAAGGAAGGAAAACACACGGCGGTTTTCCTCATAGCGGTCCTTTTCCAGAAACTCGGCATAGGCATTGATCGGCAGGAGCTCGAAACGGATATCTTCCCCGATCGGGCTTTGGGTCACCTTTCCCTCTGCTTCCCCGCGAAGGTCCAGGTCTGTGCGGATCTTCAGAATGTTGCGCAGTACTTCCCGTCCGTTCTCCGTCAGGGTGTGGTGCGTATCCATTTCACTGCCCCGGAATATCATTCCTCTGCGTACCCGTTTATATCGTTTTGTCAGCCAGCCGCCGATATCCCGTACATTCGTAAGTCCTTCTACCCGGAACCAGGTCGGTGCTTCCGCTCTGGTTCTAAAATAACCCTGTACGGAATCCAGAATCCCGTTTTTCCCATACAGGGCTACAGACCAGTAATAAGTGCAATCCGAAAACAGGTTATCTATTTCGGTTTCACGTTCATCCTTTCGAAGATAGATTTTCCTTCCGTTATCGAAAGACCGCACTGTATTCACTGCAACCAGCTGCCATTCTTCCTGTTGGGCCAGCTCAACATCCACTTCCCATTGGAGATGTACAGGCTGCGGATACGAATTCTCGGATCCTTTCCGTTTCAGGTCCGTCCAGTCTATCGAATTGTCGATGCCGGCCTTTGTTTTGCCCTTCACCATTGCTTTCTGCGCTTCCGTAAGCAGGGAAACCGCCTGTCCGTGGATGGGGCTGATCAGCCTGATGTGCATGGGGAACCTCCTGTACAGACACGTTCGCATCCATTGCCATCCAGGGAAGTCCGTTCAGGCTATGCGGTCTGCTCCTTTATTGTAGACAGCTCTTTGTAAAAATGTAAACAGAATAATACACTTTTGACGACTTCCTTTACCCCGCGGAGGGATTGAAGAGAAACGCTTATCTCACTATAATGGAACCAGTACATTTCATAGAGGTATTTATGCAGAAAAAACCTGTTGCCATCCATATCCTGCTCATGATAACACTGCTCTTTATCCTGGGAAATTCCCTGCTTTCCAAGCAGGATTCCTCCCACCTGAGCCGGGATATCGCCCTGCCGATCCTGAAACCTATTCTCTCCATCTTTGTCGGGGAAGCCGGTGTCACGGATATCCTGGTGCGCAAGTGCATGCATTTTCTGGAATTTTCTCTGGCAGGCATCGAAATCGCCCTGCTTTTCCAGTACGGGAAAAAGATCTCTTCCCTTACCCTGTTCCATGTCCTTTCCGTGGGACTTTTTCTCTGTGTACTGGATGAATCCATCCAGTTATTTGCTTCCCGCGGCTCCCAAGTACAGGATATCCTGCTTGACTTCGCCGGTTTTCTGTTCGGCGTGCTGTGTCTCCTAGCCGTTCTTTCCCTGATCAGGCATTTCACAGGAAATATACCGGCAAGCCCGCATAACATCGCGTGTCCTTGCGAAGGCGTTTCCTTCCTGCTAGAATAAGTAAGTACTTTCGGACCGGGGTCCGGATTCCATATATATACAGTAACGGAGAATATCCATGACAAAAACGCAGAAATCATTTGTAGGCGGCGCTGCCCTGCTGGCGGGCGCCGGTCTAGTCGGCAAGGTCCTCGGGGCCTTCTACCGCGTTTTTCTGACCAATATCATTACCCTGCAGGGGATGAGCATCTATTCCCAGCCCTATACCATCTATACAATCCTTCTGACGATATCGACCGCCGGCCTGCCGACGGCCGTTTCCAAAATGGTTTCGGAGCGGGTTGCCGTCGGGGATCCGAACGGCGGGTATGCGATCTTCCGAAAGGCCCGCAGGATCCTGTTCCTGACCGGTGCCGTTTCCACAATCCTGATGATCGCCCTGTCCTATCCCCTTGCCCTGATCATGGGCGACTCCGCCATTACCCCGGCTATTATAGGTCTTGCACCTTCCGTCTTCCTGGTCTGCCTGATCTCGGCTTACCGCGGCTATTTCCAGGGTATGCAGACCATGCTGCCGACAGCCCTTTCCCAGTTGATTGAAACGATCGGGAAATTCATTTTCGGTTTCATTTTGGCCACTGTCCTTCTGAAAACCACAAAGAGCTTTGTCTGGGGTGCCGTCGGTGCCATCCTGGGGGTAACCATCTCCGAACTTTGCGCTTTGGTATTGATGGTCTTTTCCCATAATACCGCACAGCGGCAGCGTCCTGTAGCCGCCGGCCAGCTGGAACCGGATTTCCTGAAAACCCTTCTTCTGATTGCGATCCCGATTACGATCGGCGCCTCCATGATGCCCATCGTCAACCTGGTGGACTCCGCGCTCGTCATCAACCGGTTAAAGAGCATCGGATACGGGATCGAACAGGCCCGCAGCCTGTATGCGATCATCACCGGTTTTGTGAACCCCCTGATCAATATGCCCACCGTCATTTCTCTGGGCATCTCCACGGCCCTGGTGCCCGCCATTTCCCGCGCCTACAGTGCCCGGCAGATGCGGAATGTCCATAAGAATGTCACGTTGGGACTGCGCCTTGCCCTCCTGATCGGGCTTCCGTCTGCCGTAGGAATGGCCATGCTCTCCGAACCGATCCTGACCCTTCTGTATCACAGGGTTGCTACGGCTGAAGAGCTTAGTCTGGGCGGACAGGTCCTGGCCCTTATGTCGGTAGTCATTTTCTCCCTGACCGTTACCCAGACGACTACCGGCATCCTGCAGGGGCTCGGGAAACCGTTGTATCCCGTCATCTCCCTGGGAATCGGGATCCTGTTCAAAATCGTATTGAACTACACCCTGATTGCGGTGCCTTCCCTGCATATCCGCGGGGCTGCCTATGCGTCCATGGTCTGTTATGTAATCGGCATGGTCGGAAACCTGTATTTCCTGCACCGCCTGCTTCATTTCAAAGCCCGGATCCTTAAACTCGCGCTATATCCCTTTGCCTCAACCTGTGTCATGGCTTTTGTGCTGCTGCTATACCGTTACGTTGCCCTGGGCCATATCGGCAATACCGTATATGTCTTTTCAGGCCTGATTCTCGGTGTCATCGTCTATCTCGTCATGGCATTCCTGACCGGAGCCATCAAAATGTCGGATATTGCCTCCACATCCATCGGACGCAAACTAATCGAAAAACTCAGATCCCGTCTGCAGGAGTAAATCATGCTTACCATTCTCGGTCTCGGCCAGGTGCCGGAAGACTTAACGTATCGTGCCCAGCAGGCGCTGAAGGAAGCCGGCAGGATAATCCTGAGGACTTCCCAGACGCCGCATGCATCTTTTCTCTCTACCCTGGGCTTTTCCTATGAATCACTGGACTCCCTGTATGAGGAAAGCGAAGATTATACCGAACTCTGTGAAAAAATCGCAACGTTCCTGACCTCTTTACCGGAAGATGCGGTATATGCCTGTCCCGGCAGCGCCGGGCTTGCCGATGAAACCGTCCGGGCTGTCGTAGCAGCCTGCAGTGAAAAAAGGATTCCGTATACCATCATCCCCGGTCTGAGTGCGGCGGATACCGCAGCTGCCCTTTCTGGCGGCGCATCCTCCATCCAGCTGCTTTCCGCCCACCAGGTGGATCAAACCATGCTTAACCCGCGGTATACCTTGGTCATCCAGGAGATCGACGATCCTTTCCTGGCATCGGACGTCAAATTGATTCTGCAGGATACCTACCCGGATGAAATGACGGTCTATCTGAACGGGGTTCCCATCGAACTTGCCGATCTGGACCGGCAGGAAACTTATAACGAAACCACTACGCTTCTTATCCCACCCCAGGATCTTTCTTCTCTGACCCGCTTTGACATCGGGCACCTGATGGAAGTTGTGAAACGTCTGCGGGATCCCCTGCACGGATGTCCCTGGGATAAAGTGCAGACCCATGAAAGCATCCTGAAGAATCTGGTGGAAGAAAGCTATGAAGTGATCCAGGCTGTCCGGGATGACGACCCGTATGCCCTCTGTGAAGAATTGGGGGACCTCCTGTTCCAGATCGCTTCCCACATCCGGATGTCGGAAGAAACAGGAGAAATGAACCTGACGGATGTTGTAACCGGGATCACGAAAAAGATGATGGAACGCCATGAAGCCATTTTTTCTTCCCGTTCCGTGACCGATGCCAGGGAAATGACTTCCCTCTGGGATGAGAATAAACGCGCTTCCCGCGGCGGGCAGACCCGTACGGACGGGATGCGGTCCCTGCCGGCTTCCTTCCCGTCCCTCCTGCGTGCCGACAAGGTCCAAAGCAAAGCGGCCATGGTTGGCTTTGACTGGGACAATCCCATGCCGGCCCTCGGCAAGGTCCAGGAAGAAGCGGACGAAGTGGAAAAGGTTCTGCAAAACACAGACCATGCTTCCCTGGAAGAGGAAATCGGGGACCTGCTTTTTTCCTGTGTCAATGTCGCCAGGCTTTCCGGTATCTCTTCCGAGCTTGCCCTGCAGAGAGCCTGCGAAAAATTCATTGACCGGTTCTCTTATATTGAATCAAAAGCAGCGGAAGAAAACCGTTCCCTCTCTGACATGACACTGGAAGAAATGGATGTCTACTGGGAAGAAGCCAAGAAAATTGCAAAAAAACGCGATAATGCTTGACGGAACGGAACTTATTTGCTAGTATTTGGTCGTATGTGATAGAAACACATCGTTTTACTACACTCAAGGAGGGGTTTTTATGAATAAGGCTGCTATCGTAGCTGCTATCGCCGAAAAGAGCGGTTTCACAAAGAAAGAAGCCGAGAAGGCTCTCAATGCGTTTGTAGATGTTGTAGAGGAAGCTCTGCAGAAGGACGAAAAAGTTCAGATCGTCGGTTTCGGCACTTTCGAGACCAAAATGCGCAAAGAGCGTACCGGCACCAATCCCCAGAACGGCGAAGTTATGAAGATTGCAGCTGCCCGCGCTCCCGTGTTCAAAGCCGGCAAGCGTCTGAAGGACAACCTGAACTAATTTCATTTAGTGAAATACACCTCTGCATCCCTGCAGAGGTATATTTTTATTTGAATCATGGAAAAGGAATATAGGCATGCGTTTAGATAAATACCTGAAAGTATCCCGGATCATCAAGCGTCGCACCGTGGCCAACGATGTGGCGGACATGGGCCGTGTTTCCGTCAACGGAAGAACCGTAAAGCCCTCTTATGATGTAAAAGTCGGGGATATAATTGAAATCCAGTTCGGCAGTTCCCTGAACCGCTATGAAGTACTCTCCATTTCGGAACATACCACGAAAGCGGGAGCCGCAGACCTGTACCGCATACTCCCGGGGGCTAAAAATGAATAACACCTGTTATGCCGTCGTAGTCGCAGCCGGGAGCGGGATACGTGCGGGAACCGGCAATAAGCTCCTTCTTCCCCTTCACGGGAAGCCGGTCCTTTATTATTCCCTCCGGGCTTTGGAAGACAGTTCCCGGATCCAGGGGATCATCCTGGTCTGCCAGCCCCATCAGGAACAGGAATACCGTAAGCTTGTCAGTTGTTATGGCTTTACGAAAGTCATCCGTTTTGTAGACGGCGGGGATACCCGTACAAAATCCGTTTATAACGGTCTCTGTGCCCTGCCGGATGACTGTGAAACCGTCCTGATCCAGGACGGGGCCCGTCCGCTGCTTTCCGCGAAATTGATCAAGGACTGCCTCTCTTCCGTTGATGAATTCGGCAGCGGTGTTGCCGCTGGACCTGTCATCGATACTGTTAAAGAAACAGACCGGGAAGAAATGGTGCTCTCTACGCCGGACCGCAGTACCTTACGGGCCGTGCAGACACCCCAGTGTTTCCGGTATGAACTTTTGTTCCCGTCCTATGAAAAGGCCATTGCGGAAAACTGGCAGGTTACCGATGACGCCTCCGTCCTGGAGAAAGCTGGAATCCCTGTCCATTTGGTCCTGAACCCTTCCCCCAACAACAAGCTGACTACAGCGGAGGATATTGCCGTGCTCGAAGCTTTATTGCCCGTACAATCCATTCCCGTAACCGGGATGGGTTATGACGTCCATCGCCTGGTCGAAGGCCGTGAACTCATTCTGTGCGGGATTTCCGTTCCTTATGAAAAGGGCCTGCTGGGGCATTCCGACGCGGATGTTGCCCTGCACGCATTAATGGATGCCATTCTTGGCTGTGCCGCACTCGGGGATATCGGTGTGCACTTCCCGGATACCGACCCTGCCTATGCGGGGATTTCCTCTGCTGTGCTCTTCGAACGAATAATGGAACTCGTGCGGGAAAAGGGCTGCCGTATTACGCACTGCGACATCACGATCGTCTGCCAAAGGCCGAAACTTGCCCCGTATATTCCCTCCATGCGCGCCAAAACCGCCTCGCTTCTCCGCCTCCCGGAAAAAATGGTGAATATAAAAGCCACCACCACCGAGAAACTTGGGTTTACCGGCGATGGCAGCGGGATTGCGGCTTATGCGGTTGCCAACGGGATCCTGACGGCGGACTAAAACACCTGCAGGAACACACATTTCAGATATTGCGACTCGTCCAGGGCCGGGAGGATCGGATGATCTTTTCCCTGCCCTCTTTTTTCGATCATGCGGATCTGCTTCTTTGCGTCCCTGGAAGATTCCACGAGCATGTTCATAAAGGCGTCATAGGAAACATGCTGGGAACAGGAACAGGTAATCAGGAAACCGCCCTCTTTTACCAGCTTCATCGCCCTGAGATTGATCTCCTTGTACCCGCGCAGGGCACTCTCGATCATGTGGCGGGATTTTGTAAACGCGGGCGGGTCCAGGATTACCACATCATACTGCATACCGGATGCTACTTTTTCCCGCAGGGCATCAAATACATTGGCTTCTGTATAGGAAACATTTTCCAGCCGGTTGAGGTCTACATTCTTCTTTGCCATTGCAAGCGCTTCCGGGGAGATATCCAGCGCTTCGACGCGTTGGGCGCCATAGGATGCAGCATGCACGGCAAAAGCGCCCGTATGGCAGCAGCAGTCCAGTACACTGGCCCCGTTCACGATCGGGCGGATTGCAGCACGGTTCTCCTTCTGATCAAGGAAATACCCGGTTTTCTGCCCGTTGACGGTATCCACCAGGAAGCGAAGGCCGTTCTCGGTCATCTCCACAACAGCATCCGGATTCCCGGCCAGGACGCCGGTGCTTTCTTCCAGTCCTTCCAGGCGCCGTACCGGGACATCGTTGCGTTCATATACACCCTTAGCCCCGGTTATTTCCATCAGGGAATGCGCCATGCTTTCCTTGTAACGTTCCATGCCCAAAGACAGGCACTGCATCACACAGGTATCCGCAAACTTATCGATGATCATCCCGGGCAGGAAATCCGCTTCGGAATGAACCACGCGGCAGGACATTGGGTCACAGAAGCGGAGCCGGTAATCCCAGGCCCGCTGCAGCCGGCGGTGGAAAAACGCTTCATCAATAGGCTCTTCTTCCCGGCTCAGGACCCGAAGGGTCAACTGGCTGTTCGGATTATAGATCGCCATCCCCATGAACCGCCCTTTGGCACTCAGCACGCGGACAACATCCCCGGGTTTCGGTTCCTCCCGAACCTCGGTAACGTCACTGCGGTACACCCACGGATGTCCTTTGTCAATCGTCTTTTCTCTTCCTGCTTTTACGATACAGATACCCATACGGAATTGCCGGTCCCCTTGGGACCTTTCCTTTCCTGATTTTCCTACGAAAGTATAGCATACTCAGGGCAGGTCCCGAAAGTGTTTGTTTTTCTCCCGGCAGTGCAGTGAATTAACGGTTTTACGATTGACAGCGAACATTCTCTTTCATATAATACACCCGTTAAGAAAGAAAGCTGCCCAATTCATGGCGCAGCGCTTCTTGTATATACCTATGGGAGGTTACACTATGGCATCCAACAACGTTCCCGAAAATGATCAGCTGATCATGTCTTTGGAAGCAATCACGAAACTGGAAGAGGAACTCGAAGAGCTCCGTACTGTGAAAAGACAGGAAGTTTCCGCCCGTATCGCGCAGGCCCGTGCCTTCGGGGACATTTCTGAAAACTCCGAATATGACGAAGCCAAGAACGAACAGGCTTTTATTGAAGGCCGTATTCTGACGCTGGAGAACATGCTCCGGGTCGTTAAGGTACTGGATGAAGGCGAACTGGATACCGAGACCGTCAGTGTCGGTTCCACAGTCGATGTACATAATGTCGAAAGAAACATGGACGCCACCTACGTCATGGTTTCTTCCACCGAAGCAGATCCCCTGAAGGGCCGTATTTCCAACGAATCCCCGATCGGCCGTGCCCTGATCGGCCAGCATCTGGGATCTACCGTATCCGTTACCGTACCGGCCGGCGTCATGCATCTGCAGATCAC
>JAFPSR010000046.1 GCA_017413675.1 Clostridia bacterium
GCTTACAAGGTCAACATCGACGGCAAGAGCTACACACCGCAGCAGATCTCCGCAATGATCCTGCAAAAGCTCAAGGCTGACGCGGAGGCATATCTCGGCGAGACCGTCACACAGGCGGTCATCACCGTTCCGGCTTACTTCACCGACGCATAGCGTCAGGCGACCAAGGACGCAGGCAAGATCGCCGGTCTGGACGTCCTCCGGATCATCAACGAGCCGACGGCAGCATCCCTGGCTTACGGCCTGGAAAAAGAAGAAACCCAGAAAATCCTGGTATACGACCTCGGCGGCGGTACATTCGATGTATCTCTGCTGGAAATCGATGACGGTGTCTTCCAGGTTCTGGCCACGAACGGCAACAACCGTCTGGGCGGCGATGATTTCGACGAATGTGTTATGCAGTACCTCATTTCCGAGTTCAAACGCACCGACGGCATCGACCTGAGCAAGGACAAGATGGCTATGCAGCGTCTGAAGGAAGCTGCCGAAAAGGCCAAGATCGAACTGAGCGGCGTTACCACTTCGAATATCAACCTGCCCTTCATTACGGCAGACGCCACCGGTCCCAAGCATCTGGATATCACCCTGACCCGGGCGAAATTTGATGAACTGACGGCTGACCTGGTACAGAAGACCATCGGGCCGATGAAGCAGGCTTTGTCTGACGCGGGACTGTCCGTGGATCAGATTGATAAGGTGATCCTGGTCGGTGGTTCCACCCGTATCCCGGCTGTACAGGAAGCTGTCAAGTCCGTAACCGGCAAAGAACCCTACAAGGGCATCAATCCTGATGAGTGCGTAGCCGTCGGAGCTGCCATCCAGGCCGGTGTTCTGGGCGGAGAAGTCAAGGATGTCCTGCTTCTGGATGTTACGCCTCTGTCCCTGGGTATTGAAACCATGGGCGGCGTATTCACCCGTCTGATTGAACGCAACACGACCATCCCGTGCAAGAAGAGCCAGATCTTCTCTACGGCTGCGGACGGCCAGACCCAGGTCGAGGTCCATGTCCTGCAGGGTGAACGTGAAATGGCTGCCTACAACAAGACCCTGGGCCGCTTCAATCTGGACGGCATTGCCCCGGCACCCCGCGGCATCCCGCAGATCGAAGTTACCTTTGATATCGACGCCAACGGCATCGTGCATGTATCCGCCAAGGATCTGGGTACCGGCAAGTCCCAGAACATCACGATTACTGCTTCCTCCAACCTGAAGGAAGACGAAATCAAGAAGGCTGTGGAAGATGCCGAAAGATATGCCGAAGAAGACAAGAAGCGCAAGGAAGCTGTCGAGGTACTGAACCAGGCGGATTCCCTGATCTACCAGACCGAAAAGACCCTGAAGGAATCCGGCGACAAGCTGTCCAGCGAAGACAAGAGCAGGCTGGAAAGCGAACTGGCTGATTTCAAGAAGGTCCGCGACGGCAACAATTCGGAAGAAATCAAGACCGCCATGGAGAACTTCTCCAAGTCCGCCTATGATATCTTCGGAAAGATCTATGCGCAGGCACAGCAGCAGAATCCGAACCCGAACCCCAATGATCCGGGATCCAATCCGAATGCCGGACAGGGTTTTGATGCGGATTACGAAGTGCATGACAATGACAAGTAAGCGGAAACTGCATCTGCAATAAGAACTGACGTAAAGGGTTGGGGCATCCTACGGAGTTTTTCGCCTTAACCCTTTTCGTACTATTGGAAGGAGAGCCTGACCTTTGGCTGAGAAGAGAGATTACTATGAGGTAATGGGGGTTCCCAAGAACGCCTCTGAAGCGGATATAAAAGCTGCCTACCGAAAACTTGCCAAGCAGTACCATCCCGACCTGCATCCGAATGACCCCGAAGCGGAAGCAAAGTTCAAAGAAGTATCTGAAGCTTATGAAGTGCTTTCGGACGAACAGAAACGGGCCCACTATGACCAGTTCGGCCATGAAGACCCGACTGCCGGGTACGGCGGGTATTCGGGCGGCTTTACAGGCGGTTTCGGCGGGTTTGAGGATATTATCGACAATATTTTCGGAGGCTTTGGCTCTTCCTCCCAACGCCGGAACAACGGGCCTGTACGCGGGAATGACCTTCGGGTAGACCTGCGGCTGACATTCCAGGACGCGTTCTTCGGTGCAAAGAAGGATATCAATGTATTCCGCAGCGAGACCTGTGAAGACTGTCACGGGTCCGGGGCCCGGAACGGGACAAGTCCTGAAACCTGTCCGGTCTGCCACGGCACCGGTGTGGTGACCCAGGTCACGAATACCATGCTGGGACGCATGCAGACGCAGAGAGACTGTTCGCACTGCCACGGAACCGGTAAGATTATCAGCAATCCCTGTTCCAAATGTTCCGGGACTGGAACTGTCCGCAGAAGCCGGAAGATGACGGTTACCATCCCGGCGGGGATCGATGACGGACAGGCCCTGACCCTGCGCGGCGAGGGAGAACCGGGACTCCGAGGGGGCCCCAACGGGGATTTGTATGTCTATATTTCCGTTGCTTCCCACCCGGTATTCAAGAGACGGAACAATGACCTGGAATGCGATGTGCATGTTTCCTTCGCGGACGCGGCACTCGGCGGCCAGATCAAGATCCCTACCATGAACGGGGACAAGGATTATAAATTGAACGAAGGAACCCAGCCGGATTATGTGGTTCGGCTTAAGGGACAGGGTGTCCCGTACATCCGCGGAAGCGGTGCTGGGGATTTGCTGGCGAAAGTTAAAGTGGATATTCCCCGGAAGATGACCAGCCAGCAGAAGGAAGCCCTGCGCGCATTTGACGAACTGATGACAGGAAGGGCCAATAATACCGGCAGGAAGGACAGCCTGTTCAATAAAGTAAAGGATAAGTTCGGTGCCTGAAGGGGAAAGGGACCCCCGGCAGGAACAGAATCTTTGTGAGGAAACAGCATGGAATGGTTAGAGGTTACGGTTCATACAACGTCCATCGGCAGTGAACTGATTGCGGAAATCCTGGAAGAAACCGGCAGCCACGGCGCGTCCATAGAGGATCGGAACGATCTGGATGATATGCAGCGGCCGGCTGGGGAATGGGATATGATTGATCCCAACCTGTACGAAAAAGCACCCGCGGATGTCCTGGTCAAGGGATATTATGCCATGGGTGCTGAGCTGGGTGACCAGTTGTCGGATCTCCGCTTCCGCCTGGGGGAACTGTCTAAGATCGGTTTTGGGGAGGCATCTCTGGGAACGCTGGTGGTGGAAACCAAACAGCTGGAAGAGGAAGACTGGGCCAATAACTGGAAAAAGTACTTCAAGCCGTTCCTGGCCGGGAAACACATTGTTGTAAAACCGACCTGGGAGGAATATACGCCTAAAGCAGGGGAAAAGATCCTGGAAATGGATCCGGGAATGGCCTTTGGTTCCGGTACGCACGAGACGACATCCATGTGCGTTTCCCTGATTGAGGAAATCACAAAGGAAGGCATGCACGTGATCGACGTCGGCTGCGGCAGCGGGATTCTGTCCATCGCCGCCCTGATGTGCGGAGCAAAGGATGCCCTGGCCATTGACATTGACCCTGTGGCGACCCGTGTTGCGCGCGAAAATGCGAAGATCAACGGATATGCTGACAGGATCGAAGTGCGGGAAGGGAACCTGGTGGAGGAAGACGTGGAAAAGTGCGACCTGATGGTTGCCAATATCGTTGCCGATGTCATTATCCATTTGGCCCCCACAGCTGCGGGTATCGTAAAGGAAGGCGGATACTTTATCTGTTCCGGAATTATCCGGGAAAGGGAACAGGAAGTCATTGACGCTGTAACCGGCCTGGGCTTCACCCCCGTATCTTCCATGCACAGGGGAGAATGGTGCGCCCTGTGCTATAAGAGGTAAGCGCATGCATCGTTTTTATGTGTCGGATCTGAAAGAAAACCGTGTGATCCGGGGAGAAGACAACCAGCATCTCTACCGGGTACTGCGGCTGCGCTCCGGTGATCCCATAGAAGTGTTTGACGGGAAAGGGAACCAGTTCCGGGCAGAACTGGAACAGACGGACCCGGAAGGGTCTGCCTTCAGGATCCTGGAAGAGCTTCCATCCCGGGAACCGAAATGCAGGATTGTCCTGTACCAGGGAATCCCGGCCAAAACGGAAAAAATGGAATTGATTATCCAGAAATGCACGGAAATCGGTGTGCATGCGGTCGTCCCCGTGATGATGGAGAGATGTACCAATCGAAAAGGATACGATGAAAAACGTCTGGCCCGCTTCCGGAAAATAGCTGTGGAAGCTGCCAAACAGTGCGGGCGCGCGTGGATTCCGGAAATACGGGAACCGGTTGCTCTGTCCGAAGTTTTCCCCCTGGTGGACGGCAATTTCCTGATGCCGTATGAAGAAGGCGGGGAATCCCTGCGGAAAGTCCTTCCCAGGGAAGGCAGCCTGTCCGTCCTGATCGGTCCGGAAGGTGGGATCGCGGAACAGGAAGCGGAAGAAATGCTCCGACGGGGGGCTGTCCGCATTGGGTTCGGCCCCAGGATCCTGCGGACGGAAACGGCCGGGATGGCCGCTTTATCAATGATCCTGCTTCTGCAGGGGGACATGGAGGCTCCATGAAATCTGTCGGATATATGACATTGGGCTGCAAAACAAATCAGTACGATACGCAGGCCATCCGGGAAGCGTTTGAGAAAAACGGATATACCAGCAGATCCTTCCAGGAACCCTGTGATATCTATGTGGTCAATACCTGTACGGTTACCGGGACCGGGGACAGGAAAAGCCTGAAGATGGTCAGACAGGCCAACAGGAGGAACCCGAAAGCGGATATCATCGTGGCCGGCTGTCTTGCCCAGAAAATGGGGGCGGAACTGGCAGGCCCCCAGGTGCGCCTGGTAATCGGGACGCAGTACCGAAACGATGTGGTGCGTTTGTATGAAGAGGCGGTAGCCAGGGATATGGCCTTGATTGCGGTGGATTCCCTCAAACAGGTTCCTTATGAGGAAGCGCAGGTTACCTATAACGAAGGCCATACGCGCGCGGTCATGAAAATCCAGGAAGGCTGCAACAACCGCTGCGCTTACTGTATTATCCCTTCCGTACGCGGCCCCATTCGTTCGCGGTCCCTGGAAGGAATCCGGGAAGAAGCCGTACGCCTGGTGGAGAACGGGTTCCAGGAGATTGTTCTGACCGGTATCCATCTTTCCTCCTATGGCAGGGACTTTACGGATCGGAAAGAGAATCTTGCCTCCGCCGTCCGTGCGGTAGCGGAAAGCGGGATCAAACGGATCCGATTGGGGTCTCTGGAACCGCGGCTGGTGGACAGGGCATTTGCTGAGGAACTGTCCGGGATTCGTTCCGTCTGTCCGCAGTTTCACTTATCCCTGCAGTCCGGATCAGATAAAATACTGCAGGCGATGCGCCGGCAGTATTCCACATCACAGTACCGGGATTCCGTAGATCTACTGCGGGAATATTTCCCGGATCCGGCCATCACTACGGACGTGATTACGGGATTCCCCGGGGAAACGGAAGAAGATTTTGCAACGACCGTGGACTATGTCCGCACGATCGGCTTTGCCAGACTGCATGTTTTCCCGTTCTCCAACCGGGAAGGGACAGAAGCGGCGGTTATGCCGCAGCAGGTTCCGATGCCTGTGCGCATGCAGCGTGCAAAGACGTTGATCGAAGAAGGGAAAAAGCTGGAACAGGCTTATCTTTCCTCGTTTATCGGGAAAACCGTAGAAGTATTATTTGAAGAAAACGGGACAGGGCTGTCCCGGGAGTATTTCCATGTATCCGCAGGACCCGTGGACAGTGGATTGATCCGGTGTGTCCGGATCGAACGGGTCGAAGACGGGATTGCCTGCGGGACATTGACGGAATAGGATAATATAAGAAATTGGTTATCAGAACGGAGGTTGCTGGAATGGATTGTATTTTCTGCAGGATATTGGCAAAGGAAATCCCGTCCAATGTTGTTTATGAGGATGATTACTGTTATGCCTTCCATGATATCAATCCGCAGATGCCTGTGCATGTTGTGGTGATTCCCAAGAAACATATCGTTTCCCTGGCTGAAATCAGCGAGGATGACAGCTGCTATCTGGAAAAAGTGCTTCTTGGATGCAAGAAGGTTGCCGAAATTACCGGGATCGCACAGGACGGATACCGGGTAATTACCAATATCGGGGAGAACGGGGCCCAATCGGTTAAGCATCTGCATTTCCATGTTCTCGGTGGGAAAAAGATGCCGGAACAAATTGTTTGACGTACTAGCAGAACCTTAACATTCTGTTCATTGACAGAGGGAAATCCTCGGTAGTATACTACACTCGTATAATGATTCTCATTATACAATCGGAATGCGCGAGGGGAGGGAAAAAAATGTCTGAAATCCGCGTTGGGGAAAACGAGTCCCTTGAAAGCGCTCTGAAACGGTTTAAGCGCAAGACCCAGAGATCCGGTATTCTTGCTGAAGTTCGTAAACGTGAGCATTATGAGAAGCCCAGTGTACGCCGCAAGAAGAAAGCTGAAGCTGCCAGAAAGCGCAAGTATTAATCGTTATGTTTTGAGCTGATGTGTTGACCACATCAGCTCTTTTCTTGTACGCCCGCCATGGGCAATAGCTTGGTGGTGAAAGTCCACTACACGCTTGGTAGTAGGAAGTGTTAGCCGAACGGCAAGGGTGTCCGCCGCGAGAC
>JAFPSR010000047.1 GCA_017413675.1 Clostridia bacterium
TCTTCTGCAGGGCGGAATCGCTTTCCTTTTCCTTCTCCTGCACGGCTTCCGTGACAGCGAGCTTCTTCTCGGTTTCACTGCCGGACAGCTGGGCTTTCATCTGTTCGATCTGCCGGTCCTTTTCGGCAAGTTCGTTTTCCTTTTTCGTCATCTGTTCCCGGAAGGCCTTTTCCTGCTCCATCTTCACGATGGTCAGGTCGCTTTCCTGCTTCTTCTCCAGTTCCAGCGCCCGCCGGTGCAGTTCCTCGGCAAATTCCTTGTCCCGCACCTGCTGCACGATCTGCGCGTACCCGCTTTCATCCACAGTGAATACCTGCCCGCAGTTCGGGCATTTGATCTCCTGCATAAAAATCTCCTTTTTCGGTCCCTGCCGGATTCCTTCCGGCCTTACATATCCGCGGTTTTCCGTTCCGCCGCGGCCTGGTCGGCAATGGCAATCAGCTCCCGTTCCCCTTCGATCTCTGTCGGGTACGGGTAATTTTTCGCCCGCTTTTCAAACTTCCGGAGCCAGGCTCCGGCTGCGGTCCTGTCCGCCCCGTACCAGAGCGCATACACATATTCCGTACGCAGGACGCCGGGCGAAGTGGCCATCGCCTTCATTCCTTTTACCTGTTCCTTCGTCCGCATGGCATCCACGGTCTCCCGCCGTCCTGCCGTTACCATTTCCACGTACATCTGATCGCAGGTCAGAAGGACCCGGGTCAGGGGCGGGATCCCGCTGCCGGAAGACAGTACTTCTTCCATACAGGCTCCCGCTTCCTTGAAACGGTGCTCATCCATGAGCCTGGCACAGTACAGGACTGCCGCCGAAGCGGTCAGGGCATTGCCCATCTTCTCCCGGGGCGGCATGGCAAACCAATCCGCAGGCATTTCCCGGACCCGCATGCCTTCTGCCAGGCACCCGTTGACCTTCAACTGTGCCCAGAACGCGCGCACCGCTTCCGGATCCTGTCGCATGGACAGGGCGTTTTTCCCGTCATTGTCCACAGGTCCCAGCCGCAGGGGCAGCCCGTTCATCAGGGCAAATGCGGCCCCGATCAGTGCAAAGGATAAAAGGAATACGCGAAGGAAAGATGCCGGCGGGAACAGGAAGGCAATCCCCAGCGCCAGCACGGCGGAAATAAGATTCATAATAGACCCGCCGAAGTTATAGAGCATGAACGGCATTCTCCCATCCGCAAGGTCGGGCGGGAGCATCAGGCACTGGCCGCCGGTCCCGGCCAGCTTCATGCGTTTCCACTTGAGTTTCCCTTCCGTTTTCACCAGCATGAGGGTTCCTATGCGGAAGGAGCTGAACCTGTACCCGGTCAGAAGGCCGAATACCAGGTGTCCCGCCTCATGGATAATGATCTGCAGGAAGATGGCCGCGTAGATCGCCAGGATCATGACTGCCATCGGCAGCAGCAGTTCCCGGAAGAAGGATCCGGCCCCAAAGGGAACGGTATCCATATACCGGACAAACAGGAACCCGCAGGCCGCACCGATCGCGAAGTAGAAGAGTACAGCCAGCAGGGATACCCCGCGTCCCTTATTCCCGGTTTTTGCCATTCCGGTTTTCCTCCTTCCCGCTTTGGGCTGTCCAGACCCGGTACAAAAGGACATAAATACCCCCGGTCAGGATCAGTCCGGCGATGCCGAAGCAAAGGATCCTGCCTACCAGGGACGGGCTCGCATTCCCTCCCAGGATGCAGATCACTTCCAGCACCCCGATGATCCCGCAGAGCACCGCAATCCGGATCCAGACCGGTACTTTTGAATTCTTTAAAAAATCTGCCAGGAACGGTTCCATATCCTCAACCTATTCCAGGAAAAACATCTGCCGGAGCAGGGGCTGTGCCCCGGTCTCGGGATCCATATCCAGTTCCAGGACATCATCCATATAGACATTCCATCTGGCCACGACTGGGCTCTCCGCCTGGACCTTCTGGGCAAAGGCGATCCCTTTTTCACACTCATAATAACCGAACACATCGGTCCCGTTGCTCCAGATCGTGTAATTCGAAATCCCGGCTTCCTTAAGAAGCTGTTTCATTTCCGGCCAGATTTCATCATGCCGGCGCTTGTATTCCTCGGCCATCCCGGGTTTGATCCGTCCCTTCCACGCATACCGTTCCATCTTTTTCTCTCCTGTTCTTCCCGGAAAAACGGGGGCTGCCTTCCGGCAGCCCGAGTGGTTCCTTTTTTCGTTATACGCTTGCCTTCCACAGCCCGTGCAGGTTGCAGTATTCGTAGGCGGCGGTGACTTCGTCCCCGTCCGTCAGCGCGAAGCAGGCTTCGGGTTTGTCACCGGGCTTCAGCGTCTTGCGCTGCCGGCCTTCCTTCGTCTCGATCATGATCCATTCAATGTAGTGGGCATCCAGCATGGGATGTTCCACGGACCCGACCGTTACGGTCACCAGGTTCCCCTCGACCTTGATGACAGGAACATGCTTTTCCCCGGCACCGTCGGACGTATTGGGGGTAATGGGTTTCATTTCCTTGCCGCAGCAGAAGCAGCGCGCACCGGAATGTTTGAGATGGGCAATGATATTGCCGCAGGATTCGCATCTGTACAGGGTCATGGGACAACCCCTCCTTTTCTGATCCAGTCAGCCTCCCGGCCTCTTCCGGAAGGCAGGTTTCCCTGTCTCTATCTTAGGACAGAACAAAGGGAAAGACAAGGAATTCCCCTTTGTTTTCCGGGGTTCTTTATTCCCCGCCCCGCTGTCCGACCAGGACATTCAGGTAATTGTACGGGATTTCGATGCCGTTGTCCGCCAGCGCCTTCTTGACGCGGGTATTGATATCGTTGCGGAAGACCTCCGTTGGGGTTCCCGGTTCGAAATACCCCGTAGTCACCAGGTCCAGGCAGCTGTCCTTGAATGAGGTAAAGTATACCCCGGCATAGTCCATCTGCCCGTCCTTCCCCATCTTCCCAGGAACGGAAAGCGGGCTGTCCATGATGGTCCTGCGGATCACGTCACAGGCAAAGGCCGGATCCGTATCATACGATACGCTGAAATGGAATTCAGCGGAACGGATCCTCGTCTGGTAGCTCATGTTGCGCACATACTGGCCGTTCAGCTTGCTGTTGGGGACGGTGTAAACCTGGGTATCGATCCCCTGGATGACGACATGGCGCAGCGTCATATCCTTGACGATCCCGGCGATCCCGTTTTCCAGTTCAATCCGGTCCCCCACCTCGAAAGGCTTGGTGGAACTTAGGATAATCCCGCAGATCAGGTCGGACAGGACTGACTGTGCCGCGAAACCGGCAATCGCGGCCAGGATCGCGGTGCTCTGGAACAGCGATTGCCCGAAGGACTTGGTCAGGTCGTTGCTCATCATCAGCCACAGGACGGACAGGAAGATCACCGTAAGGCGGAACATCTTCTCCGCAAACTGCGTATTGATCCGCGTGTGCTTATCGTGCACCTTTTTAAACAGCCGCCCCGAAACATACAGGATCAAGCCGGATACGACAATCACCGCTACGACATTGACCAGGAAGGTCAAAATCTTTAAAATGCCCGGGTAGTCCTGTAAAAAATCCCGGATTTGTCCAATCATATTCATTCACCTCGATCGGGCGCCGTTCCCTTCCCTGTCTTTGGGGAAACAGCACTTTCCTACTCCTCTATAGTGCCAAAAAGTCGTTCCAAGTTCAAGTGATTTCCATCTGTTCCGTCCCGTGGAATTCTTTTTTTGTTAAGAATTAGTTAGGTACCTTGATATTAGAAAAAACATCTGCTATTCTATTTTCGTAAGGTACCTAACCTTATGAATTGAATCATAAAGGAGATTAAGAATATGAATACCAATTACAATATGAATTCAAATGAAAACCAGGTTCCCGCCAACTGCCCGATGTGCGGCAGGCACTGCCCAATCGATAACCTTAGCTGCGGACGCGGACGGAATTTCCTGCGCAGCCTGCAGGAAGGCACCCTCCCAGAAGCAGAGTCGGAGAGAAGGAACACCCCCGATGTGCAGGAAGGCCGTCATGGGCACGGTGCCCGTGAAGATTTGGAGAACCGCCATGGGCACGGCGGCCGTGAAGATTTTGAGCACCATCATGGACATGGCGGCCGTGAAGACTTTGCAAACCGTCATGAGCACGGTGGTCGCGAAGAGAATGAAGATCGTCACGGACACGAAGGACACCGCGGTTTCGGCCGACCGGACGGGCACGGCCATCCCGGGATGGAAGCAGGGGCAGGTCCCCGCTTCCGGGCGTTTGCGGAAGATGATGATTCCCTGCCCGCTCTTATGCACCGTACCCTGCATTCCTTCCGTCCCCGCCGGGACGCCTTCTCCGGCCAGGAACGGGTGCTCCGCATCCTGGCAGAGGAAGAGGAAACCCCGCAGTTTGTCCTGCTGGAGAGGATGCACATCCAGCCCGGCAGCCTGAGCGAGCTGATCGGCAAGCTGGAACAGAAAGGTTTGGTGGAAAAGATCCGCGACACCGAAGACAAACGCAGGATTACCCTGCGTCTGACGCCGCAGGGAAAGGAAACCGTTAATGCCCAGCCCGAACAGGAAGACAATCCTTTCGCCGTCCTGAGCGAGGAAGAACAGGAACAGCTCAAAACGCTGCTCAAAAAGGTCCTGGATTCCCGCTCCTGAACAACCACATACCGACTGGCAGGCTCCCGCGGGAGCCTGCCTTCTTCTTTTCTGTTTCCCGGTGTCTCGGACGGGTTTCCTCCTATCCGGCATATCCCCAGATCCCGGGGAACACGAATTTCACCTCCAGTGTCTCCTCCCCTTTCCAGGTACAGGAAAATTCCGTTGCGGTACGGACAGCCCGGAGCAGCGTTTCCTTCTCCCCGACCGCTTCCAAACAGGTGCACAGGAACGAAACCGTGATGTCCATGGTCTCATCATCGATAATCATCCGGAATTCGGATGCTTCATTGCTGTCGATCAACTGCTGTACGTCCCTGCAGACTTGCAGAAAAGTTTCCCGGTATTCCGGGATCTCGGTAAAACCCGGTGCAAACTGTTCGTCCGCTTCTGCCAAGAGTTCCATTGCCGTATCCGTAAGGGTCTCTTTTTTCATTCTTCTTCCTCCTTTGGAATCATCACGTCATCATAGCCGAAAACCATCTCCAGCGTCCCGTCCACCTTGGGATACACCTCGAAGGTATCCGCCTGGGCAAGAATCTGCGCAAACTCCTCCGTATGATCCACGTTGCACAGGGTTCCCCCGTTCACGGAAACGGAGCCGCTGAACCGCAAAGGTTCCATCAGATGGATCCGGACTCGGTCCGTCCCGTACAGAAGGACCATCGTTTCATAGGCATCCAGGATCCGGTGCAGCGCATCCGCATTCACCTCGGTAACCGTCTTTTCGTATTCCAGCATTTCCTGCCCCAGGATCTTCACGATCTCGTCCATTTCCCGGTCATCAAAGTCATTACACATATTCAACATCCTTTCCTTGTGTTTTTGTTCTCGGGGATCAAGGCTGTGTACTCCGGGGTTCTTCCACCCACATGTTTTACCTCCTTTCTGTTCTTCATCCGCGGGGCTGCAGCCAACATCCCCTTATCTACCGCGAGAGGTTGACAAGGAAAACCCGCTTTCCCGCATCCCGTCTGCCTTTGCGGGCTTTCAAAAGGAGCAGAATACAGGTACAGAACAGATTCCCTGTGCAGCCCTTTCACTCCGCATCGGATAAGTTCCAGAGGGGACGTCCCGTGGTTTCCCTTAATATCCTCAAGGGTGCAAGGCAGTTGGGCTTCCCACAGATACCCCAAAGAGGGGGGCCATTGGCTTTCCCTTCTATCCCCTAAGGGGGAAGGCTCCATTGGTTTGCGGGAACAAAACGTGCTACAATGTAGGCAGGAAAAAGGGACAGAAAAAAACATCCGGTACTTTTTTTCGTACGGATGCAACATATTTGTCGGTTTTGCAGTTTATATCCTGGAATCCCCGCTATGGATGCATAGCGGTAAACACCCTCTTGTTTCGGAAAGGAGGAGGAAAATGGAGAACTTCAATCCTGCGGAAGTCGCACAGAAGATCATGGACAAGATCCAGTCCGAATATAAGGACCTGAAAAAACTGAACGTGATGATCCTGGGCAAAACGGGGGTCGGCAAAAGTACCCTCATCAACAACATGTTCAGCCAGAACGTGGCAGAGACCGGGATCGGCAAGCCTGTAACGGATGAGATCCGCAAATATGAGAAACCCGACTTCCCGCTCGCCATTTACGACACCCCCGGTGTCGAGCTGTCCGGGGAAAACGCGATTGATCAGCTCCTGAATGAAGCGATCGGCGTGATCAAGGACGGGATCCGCAGCCGCGATATCTCCCAGGCCATCCACTGCATCTGGTACTGCGTCAGCACCCCCTCCCACCGGTTTGAGGCCTCTGAGATCGAATTCCTCAAGCGGTTCCTGGATGAAACGGAACTGTTCAGCGTCCCGGTCATCCTGGTGATGACCCAGTCCTACAGCCGGAAAGACACCCTGGATCTGAAACGGGAAATCGAAAAGGAAAACCTGGCAGTCGTCAATGTCATCCCGGTTCTGGCCGAGGATTACCCGATTGATGAAATGTATACCGCCAAGGCTTACGGGCTGGACCACCTCTCCCAGGTGATGTACACCGTCATCCCGGAAGCAGTGCAGAAAACCTTTGTCGCGGTACAGACCGCGAATATCGACCTAAAAAAAGGAAAGGCGCAGGCGGTGGTCGCAGCATCAGCCTCGGCGGCAGCAGCGACAGGCGCCGTTCCCATTCCATTTTCAGACGCCGCCCTTCTGGTTCCTGAGCAGATTGCCATGCTGGCCGGGATCACCGTCGTATTCGGGGTCCCCGTGGAAAAAGCCAGCCTGATCGCCATCATCTCGGCGACGATCGGGACAGCCGGTACTACCGTGCTCGGGAAAACAGTCGTGTCCGGATTACTCAAACTGATCCCCGGGGTGGGCAGTGTCATCGGGGGAACCATCTCCGGTGCCACCGCAGCCGCTCTGACCACGGCACTCGGGGAAGCCTATATTGCCCTCCTGATCCGCGTGATGAAGGGGGAAATCACGCTGCCCGAGCTGCAGAGCAAGGAAGGCATGAAAAAGATCGCCGATCTGTTCCATCAATATTTGTCCCTGAAACGGGATGGAAATGGGAAAGAAGAAAAATAACTCACAAAAAGAGTAAACGAGTTCAGCCTATAACGACTGAACTCGTTTTTTATTTCCCCGCTTGAAGCTCCTACATACCAAACAAACGGTTATGAATTCATTTCCTGTAGTTTATCATCCAACCACTAGTTTGTTCGTTTTCCTTAAGTATTTTGCCGGAATAGGAGCATCTAGCTTCCATGTAATATTCATTGGTCTGGAGCCTTCATGTTTCACATAGCTGGCTGTACCAAGATATGTGTAAGCTTCCGCACCATTTGTGATCCGATCAGCCTTGAATTCCCGAACAAACAGGAGTACCCGGCTTCCCTTTTCTTTATGATGTATGTACCTCTGTCCCGTTAAAGAATATTCAGCCGTTGTGCTTTGACTTTGCCAATGGAACAGCCACTCATTGATAGAATAATCGTTGTACATTGTCGTTGGCGAATAATCCTTGTCAGACTTATTTAGTGTCACAAAGAATACATCCAGCTTCTGATCCGGTAGCCACTTTACTCCCTCACGCACTGTAGCCGGTTTCAGAAAATCCAGCGCAACAAGGAGCTGATCACGGGTATAGGTACAATGCAAATCAAGTGGACCTTCAAAACCTAA
>JAFPSR010000005.1 GCA_017413675.1 Clostridia bacterium
AACAGAAGGTCCAGTACAATATTGACGCAGCAGGAGATAATCAGGAAGTACAGCGGTCTTTTGCTGTCCCCCAGTCCGCGCAGGATCCCGGATATGATGTTGTAGAACATCATGAAGACGACACCGCCGATAAAGATGCGCATGTAGGAAAGCGCCTGGTCGAATACATCATCCGGGACATTGGTGATTTTCAGAATGTACGGGGCGGAAATAACGCCGAATACGGACATGAAAATGCCGATGGCAAAAGTCATGATCATGATGGTGGAATTGGCCCGGAACACGTCATCATAGCGCTGTGCTCCGTAGTACTGCGCAATCATGATGGTAGCACCGGTGGCAATCCCGTTGAATAAGGCCAGAAGAAGGTTGATGGTCGGCATGGCGGTACCGACGGCTGCCAGCGCAGTGGAACCTACATATTGTCCGACCACAATGGAGTCTACCGTATTATACAGAACCTGGAACACATTCCCCAGCAAAAGGGGCATGGCAAACGCAAGAAGCACTTTCCACGGCGTCCCCTGCGTCATGTCTATATTCTGTTTTTTGACTTTGGCTTGCGACATACATCTATCCTTTCCGTTCTTTATATGTTTATTGTAAATAGGTGAAAAGGAATGTCAATTCCATTTTTTGTTATATCTTTTTGCGTTTTTCAGGAAGTGACAGAAAAAAACCTGCACGGAATGAACCGTACAGGTAGACAGAACAGGAGGCAACTTGATCTGCAGATAGCTTATACCAGCTGGATGTCGGACCGTTCCAGGGCAATATCCTGAAATACCCGTAAAAGGGAGATCCCGTATTCTCCGAGCCCTGCAAGCGCCCAGGGATAGGTCATGCGGATGATGCAGGAGGGTAATTCGGAGAGGCTGTCATACAGGGCATCCAGGTTGTTCCCGTAGTATTCCGGGAAAGCAAACACCTCTGCAAGATACCGGTGGGTATCGGCCTTGCTGGTAAAACGGCGGCAGTCAATGGTATACTGCTTTATTTCCATAGGATCTCTCCTTCCTGTGTTACCTGGATTTCCACAAAAGATTCATAATGATCGGCAGTATAGAAGAACAGGCCGTCATTGGAATAAATCAGCCGTTTGGGCCCGCGGGAATTGGAACCGTGGGTATCAATATCACATTCCCTGTATTTCCGTCCGGATGCCTTGGGCAGGGAACCTTCCCGGTTGCCGAAATTGTCCCCGCCGATTGCTGCACCGTCTTTATATTTTTCCACGGAACCGCCGCTCCATCCCAAAGCACGGGCCTGTTCCTTGGTGATGAAGTTGGACGGAAGCTCTCCGTAGTAATAGAGATACAGTACGACATGATCAACGTCATAGTAATAGGCGTCCTTATCGGGAATATCAGGAGCCTGCACATCCGCAGGAGGGACGGTTGTTTCCGGAGTTGCGGCAGGTGTTATCTCTGCAGACTGCTGGGGGGCATCCGTTCCTTCCGGAAAGATGACGATATCCTCTCCCGAGGAAGGTACGGACGGATTTGTATAACCGCACGCACCGACCAGCACCAGCAGGGATACGGTCAGGAGAATACTCAGAATTCTCGAAATATGGATTTTCAAGGGAAACACCTCTATGTTTATTCTACAGGCACAGCTTTACCGCTGTTGTTCCGGTATCCATCCAATGGTTTTGTGGAAGTCAGCTGTCCGTCCGGGAAAGCAATCACCATACCGCCGGCAGGAATTCCGTAACCGACAAAACCGTCTTCACACAGGGAAACTGCTTTGATCAGTTCCGGCCACCCCTCATCCTCGCAGTGCGTATCGAAGATGGTGGGAACAAAACCGAGACAGGAAAACAGCCGTGCATTTTCAAAATCATGGTCTTCATCATCCCAGTGCGGCCAGGCCAGACCCATCATGATCGTGCCGGCTGAGATCCCGATGAACACTTTTCCGTCTTCATAGAGTTCCCAGAGAATACGACGGATATTTTCGGACAGTCCCATCATGCCGTCTTCCACTTCCCCGCCGGTGATAAAGACTACGTCACATTCCCGGAGAATCTTTTCAGCTTCCGTTTCATCCTCGGGGACAGGAACCAGCGATACCTTTTCCGCGCCGAAGTGCATCAGAGCCTGGGAAGTACGGCTGATAGCCATCGGATTATTGTGATTGGCAGTTCCGATATAGGCGACCTTCGGATGGGCAAGACCGGATTCCTTCAATCCTTCCAGGAAATAGGCCGTATCGTCTTCCCCATGCCCGGCAATCAGGTAAATGTTCTTTTTTGCCATGTTCAGCTCCTTGTTTATTCATTTCTGGTGACGATATAGGATCCTTCCGTAAGGGACCATTCGTCAAAGGCAAATTCCGCATGCGTCCTGCGGTATTTCCCGGCAGGACCCGGTAAAAGCTCTTTCACGCTTTCCACATGGAAAATACCGTTCCCGTACAGGACTTTAAGTTCTTCGTAAGCCTGTTCCACAGCCTGCTTCGGGTTTTCGGGAACGACAAGCTTGAGTTCATAATGGGTCGGGTCTGTCTGGGACAGGTCATATTCACGTACTCCGGAAATATGGCTGACCATTTCATCGGTCATGGCTGTGGTGACCAACCCACCGTCTGCGGTAAAGGTGGAGTTAGAAACACGTCCTTCAATGGTATCCGCGATGAAGCCGGAACCGATGCCGCAGTCACAGGAGGAATCCGCATGAATCCGGACAAGGTCGCCGACATCGAATCTCAGCATATACGCCCACGGATTACCGAAGGTGGAAACAACCAGTCTGCCGATCCCGGGACCGCCGTATTCTTTCTTCAGGGGCAGGTATTCGATCCGGCAGTAGTCTGTATTCTGATGATATCTGCCTTCTTCGCAGGTGTCCATAACAAACCCGGTTTCCGTTGTCCCATAGGAGCTGACCAACGGAGAGGAAAGCACTTTCCGGATTGCTGCCAGATGGATACGGGAAGGAAGTTCATAGGTAAAGGTAATGACATCGGGTGAATAGATCTCTACGCCGTTGTCCATGGCCCAGAATGCCAGTTTTGCCAGCAGGGAGGGGTTGGCTTCGAGAACGGTGGGTTTGTACTCGTTGATTTCCCGGGCCATGCGGACAAAATGGGATTTTTTCCAGCATATAATATTGGCTTTTTCATTCAGATACAGAAGGTTGCCCATGATGCGGTGATCAAAGGGTAGGTCTTCTTCACAGTTGATGCCGATGTTCAGGGCGCTTGCCAGGGTGGCCTGTTTGGGCGGATACACAAGCTTTTTCAGATTGGGGTTGAGCTGCCAGGAAGACATTTCCGAGGCATGCCACCAGGGCTGGTTCCAAAGGTTGATGACCCGGTCCCCGGTGGTTCCGCTGGTGAAGGTATATTCGATTTCATCATCGTCCAGACCCTGCTCGATCGATTTCCCGTCCGGCACACCGCCGGCTGGGAAATAGGCACGCATGTCAGCCTTGGTCAGGATCGGCATGGCGGCAAAACGTTCGTCGATGGATGCACCGGAGCCGATATCATACTTTTTCCAGTGATCCCGATAGAAGGAAACATGGTTCAGGGCGAAATCCAGAAGTTCTTCGGATTTCAGGTCGGAGTCAGAGGGATAGGTGAAGCATTTCTTCAAGCCGAACATACGTGATTTCCTTTCTGTGTCACTGGTCCTGGCCAGGGTTGGGATAATGGAATACCTTCCCCTGATAGTTTTCAAATATGATCTCGTTCTCATCCTGAGAAAGAAGATACGGATACTGGAACGGAACCTTTCCGCCGCCTCCGGGGGCATCTATGACGAATTTGGGGATGGCAAAACCGGAGATATAACCCTGCAGCTCATGCAGAATCCGGATGCCGGTTTCCACCGGGGTGCGGAAATGCGAAATCCCCTCTGTCAGATCACACTGATAGAGATAATACGGACGGATCCGGTTGTGAACCAGACGAAGCAGGAGCTCCCGCATGGAGGAAACGGAATCGTTAATCCCCTTCAGAAGCACGGTCTGATTGCCGAGCGGGAAACCGGCATCCACGATCCTGGCACAGGCTTTTTCACTCTCTTCCGTCAGTTCGCTGAGATGATTAAAATGAGTGTTGATCCAGATCGGCTGGTATTTTTTCAGCATGGAGAGAAGCTCATCATCGATCCGCATGGGCATCACAACCGGAATACGGGTGCCGATACGGATAATATCCACGTGCGGAATCGCCCGGATTCTTTGGATGATTTCTTCCAGACGCTTTGTGGAAAGGGTGAGCGGATCCCCGCCGGATATAAGCACATCCCGGATTTCCGAATGCTCGGAAATATAGGCAATAGCCCGGTCCAGTGCTTCCCCCTGGATGGCATGGTCCTCTTCCCCGACCAGCCGGCGCCTGGTACAGTGACGGCAGTATTCCGCACATTCCAGGGTAACCAGGAACAGGATACGGTCCGGATACCGATGCGTGAGAAACGGAACCGGGCTGTCCCCGCCTTCGTTCAGGGGATCCTGCATATCGTTGATGTTCGGGATGGTTTCCCGGATATCGGGGATTGCCTGCCTGCGGATCGGATCATCCGGGTTCTCAGGATCAATCAGGGAGAGATAATACGGTGTCACGGCCATGCGGAACCGGCCCAGGCATGTGTCAATATCCCTGGCTTCCTCGTCGGAAACCGGGATCCATTTTTTCAGATCCTGCGCATTGCGGATCCGGTTGCGCATCTGCCAGTGCCAGTCGTTCCATTCCGGGAACCGTTCTGACCAGACTTTGAGATTATTCATACTTCAGCACCATACACTCTTTGCAAAGCGGTTTGATAAATGGCAAACACGATATCGCAGAAGGTATAGCCTTCGGATTCTGCGATGAAAGGATAGTCACTGTAATGCGGAGCCAGTCCGGGAAGCGGATTTACTTCGAGGAAGCAGGGTTCTCCATTCGCATTCATGCGGAAATCAATCCGGGCAATATCCCGGCAGCCCAAAGCCAGAAAAGCCGTTCGGGCTGACTCCATGATTTCAGCACTGATCTCTGTTGGGAGATTGGCCGGACATTCATAATCCACATACTGCGTATAGTCTTTTTTGATTTTATAACTGTATACCGTGTTTTCCCCCTGGGTTGGACCACGGAATAGAATTTCCATCGGGGCAAATACATGTACGTCTTCCCCGTTTCCCAAGAGTGCAACGGTAAACTCCCGGCCTGGGAGGAATTCTTCCAGCATAATCCCGTCATCCGGACGGGCAGAAAACGCACGGATTCTTTCCTCTGCTTCCGAAACGGAAGCAACGATGCAGTTTTCCAGAATACCTTTGCCGGAACCTTCCGTATTCGGTTTTAGGAGCAGCGGGAAGCGGAGACTCCGGATCTGATCGCCCAATCGGGAAAGGTCACCGGGATAGACCACGACACTATGCGCAGTGCGGATCCCGAAAGTGGACAGAACCCGTTTGCAAAGCTCCTTGTCCAGCGTAATCCCCATAACGGTGGCATCACTGCCCATATAGGGAATTCCGAATAGACCGAGCAGGGCCGGTACCTGGGCTTCCCGGTCCCTTCCCTCTTTCCCTTCGGCAAGATTGAAGGCAAATTCGATTTTCTGTTCCCGGAGTGTATCGGGAAGCGTAGCATCGGCTTCCAGAATGACGGCGGGAACACCTTTGGAAAGCAGGACATCGCAAATGGCCTGGATCGTTTCAGGACTGTCAAATTCGGCTTCCGGATCCATGGCATCTATAGCCGCGGACCCGGATTTCCGGTTGCAGATGAGGGCGGTTCTGGGAAACTGCCCGGAACGGTAATCGTCAGCTGTAAACATAATGCCTCTTATCTATGAAACAGTATACGGGAACTATCGTACCATTACGCTTCGGGAGCCGGGGCGGCTTCCTGTTCCTGGGCAAACTGTTTTTTGACTTTTTTCAGTTTATAGATCAGCAGGAGCGTGGAGATCGTTCCTGCCAGCAGTTCCGCACAGGGATAAGCAGCCGCGAGCCCGTTATACCCGAAGAAGATATTCAAAAGATACAAAAGCGGGAAATAGAATACAACCTGCCGGAAGAAGACCTGGATCAGGGACATGACGCCGTCACCCATGGCCTGGAACCCGTTGGTGGAAACGAAATTCAGCATGGAGAACGGGGCTGCCAGACAGCGGATCCTAAGGAAAACGACACCGTATCCGATGGTAGTCAGTACGGCTGCCTGCCCGCCCCGGGAATTGATAAACAGAGCGACCAGATCCTTGGCGAACAGCTGGTAGAACAGGATGCTGATGCCAGCAACGCATAATCCAGCAATCCGGCCGGCGTTCAGGATCCCGGTCATCCGCTTATAGTTCCGTCTGGAATAGTTAAACGCAACCAAAGGCAGCATGCCCATGGAGATCCCCAGACAGATGGCATTGGAGAGACGTTCGATCTTCATGACGATACCCAGGGCTGCCAACTGCAGATCCCCGTGCCGTGCCATGGAAGCATTGAGGAACATATTGGAAAAATCCATCAGGAGCGTAGTCAGGGCGGACGGAATCCCGATTTTCAGGATTTCCCCCACATCTGTCCGGTCTGGCCTGCAGTCTTTCAGATTGATGGACAGGCCTGTTTCTTCCTTGGTGCGGATAAAGATTATGATGAAGTAAACCAATGCGGCCGTATTGGAGAGTGTCGTAGCCAAAGCGGCACCCAGCACCTGGTAACCGTCCGGCAGCAGGACGAACATGAACAGGGGATCCAGGATCATGTTGAGGATCCCGCCTCCGGAAAGCCCGTAACTGGCCTGCTTGGAATACCCTACATTCCGGAGCAGGTGTGCCAGGGTTGCGGACATGACTGTCGGGATATTGCCGATGACCACAACAACCCAGATATACTGTTCCGCAAACGGGAGCGTATCCTGAGAAGCACCGAGCAGACGGAGCAACGGGTCCATGAAGATCATGACGAGAAGAGAATACAGAAGGCAGATGCCCAATGCTCCATAGAAGCTGAAAGCGCTGGCCTTACGAACCCGGTCGTAATCCTTGATCCCGATGAGCCTTGCAATATAGCTTCCCCCGCCGACGCCGAACAGGCCGCTCATGGGAATATTGAACATGAACAGCGTGAAGGACAATGAAATGGCGGCAATCATATACGGATTGCCTGTGCGGCCGATAAAGAAGGTATCGGCCATATTGTAGATCAAGTTGATCAACTGGCTGATGATCGTTGGAATCGCCAAAGACGCCAGGGCTTTGGGAATGGGAGCGGAGGCAAATAATTCATCCCGGGCGGCTTTCGTTTGTATTTTAGCCATGGAGAGTTCCTTTCAGAAACCATAAATCAATATCATGTCTATTATAATCATTTTCTTTGTATTTGACCATGAATTTGCTGGAATCATCTGTCTGCAAAAACACTTTCTGCAGTCGGCAACCAGCAGGAAGAATCCCGAAAAGGATTTGGCGAAAAAAAACAGAAGTCCCCCGGATCCCTTGCTGGGAATCCGGGGGACTGTGTCCCGAAAGGATATTTAGTCATTGCGGGTACTGGAAAGCCATTCGCGTGCTGTTTTCTCATCCAATGCCCGGGCAGCTTCATCGGTTGTATAGATCCACCGTACCGGCCAGCCGATTCCGTTGACACGTCCGCAGTCATGGATCATAACCCAGATTTCTACCTGATCTCCGGGCTGGAAAGCCTCGCAGGTCATCATCATTTCGGGCCTGTAATGCCCGAACCAGGGAGAATCGGAAGGATGGTGCCCCAAAGCCCTCTTCTCTCCGTCTGTCACATAGATATTGGCCTTGCCGTCAAGACCTTCAAAATACAATCCGAGTTTCTTGCCTTCAGGCTTATCCCTGAGGTCGGGAACCGTGGCATAGGCATGAAGGGCATAGTGGAAAGACGTTCCTTTGGGATAAAGACCGGTTCCGTATAGAATGTCCGGGGATCCCTGGGTATCAATATGCTCCCAGCGTTCGATCTGGTGTTCCCGCATGACTTTTTCATCATCCATGGCATTGACATACAGTTTGGAGATGGTCCAGTCGATGACATAGTTGCTGTCGATGACGGGGACATTCCGGATCGAGGAAGGTTCGGTTCTCTCAATTTCGATTGTACCGTCTGGGAGCCCCTTGGACGAAACGGTGACAACCAGGTTACCAGGCACGTCCATACTCCGGAAGTATGCCTGTGCTTTGCCTTCAAAGAAACGGATGTCCGGACCGTTGTATCCCTGATACCCGTCTTCCCGGATTGTGGCAGCACAGACAAATTCGCCGGCTTCGTTGGAAGAAAAATGCGCCAGCAGCCCGGTGTCCTGCACACAGACATTACTGTCCTTATCTACCAGATAGGCGGAAATGATGGCCTGGTCATCGCAGTCTGCCTTCAGGGACGGGTTCTCCATCACAAGCTGAATGGCAGCGGGTTTGCCTGCTGTCCTGGAAACATGTTCGGCCCATACCTTCCCGTTTTTATAGGCAACGATCCGGATTTCCCCGGGCTCATATTTTACCGTAAAGGGAGTAACCCCATAAAGATCGGTAGTGACCTTGTCCACATATCTGCCGTTTATGAAGACTTCCACATAGTCGCCGTTGTTGGCCAGGAAGAGGTTGACGTCCTGTCCTTCCTTCCCGGGGAAGTTCCAGTCCGGGCAGACATGGGCCAAAGGCTCATCCCTTCGCAGATAGGCTTTAAATCCGTAATAGGCATATCCCTTGCCGCCGATCCCGTCCAGGATCTTAGCCTTATCCGGACCGTAATCCCAGGCGGTGAAATGGAAGCCGCCGATGACGTAATCCTTCTCGGTCTGATGGGCATCCTCACCGGCCCTTACCGTCATGCCGGTCAGCCAGGTGGGCTGGGGGCCTCCGGAATCACCATTTCGGAACAGAAGATAGGCTGACCGGGATGGATCTTGTGCAGGGCATTGAAGTTCATGGTCTGGTGATTGAAACCGAAGATATCATATTCCTTTTCGGCGCCTTCCGTAAACATCCCGTAGGAAGTGGCTCCGGTCATGGGACGCGTATCATCCAGTTTCCGTGCTTCTTCCGCCAGTGTACGGAAAATCCGACGGCCGGTTTCCCGGGTAACAGTATCTTCCTCGTTGTAAAGAGACCACATGCAGACAGAGGGATGGTTCTGGTCTCTTTTGATCATCCGTTTGACCTCATCGATGCCGATATCGGAGGAATGGAACACCCGGTTCTCATCCATGACCAGGAGTCCGTAACGGTCACAGTAATCATAAGTGGCATTCCCGTGCGGGCTGTGGGCGGTTCTGAACCCGTTGCCTCCCATATCCCGGATGGTACGTATGTGGAATTCACGCTGGGAATCGCTCATGGCATCCCCAACGCCCAGATAGCACATATGGTTCGCAAACCCATAGATTGTGATGTTTTCCCCGTTGAGGAACATGCCTTTTTCGGCATCATACCGGATTTCGCGGATCCCGAATGTCGTCTCGTACTTATCAACGGTCTTTCCGTTCAGAAGGATTTCCGTCACAAGTGTATACAGATTGCAGTGTTTTGTATCCCACAGTGCGGGATGCTCAAGAACGGCACACTGGGAAGTGATGCCTTTGCTTCGCAGCATATAGGAAGCTTCTGAAGAAACACAGGCTGCTTCCTTCCCGTCCGGATCCATGATATGGGAAACGATTACCGCCTGTTTGGCTTCGTCGTAATGGTTTACGACCTCTGTTTCGATGGTCAACTCCCATTTGTCTGCCTCAAGATGTTTGGATTTGACAAAGGTGCCCCAGAGATCTACGGCGAGTCTGTCGGTTTTTACGAGCCAGACATTCCGGGTAATGCCGCCGCCTTCATAATACCATGCTTCAAAATCATGACAGTCCGCATGCACCGAGACTACATTGTATTCATATCCGAAACGGGCTACATCCGTAATATCGACATCAAATCCGATCCCGGCAGTACGGTTCGTTTTCAGGAGCATCGAGTTCACATAGATTTCGGAGACTGTCGCGACTGCTTCAAAGTGAAGAATGATCTGCTTGTCTCTGTCGGCCTCCTCCAGACGGAAATACCGTCTGTACCAGGCTTCCCCGCGATCTTGCGGGAAATCAAAATGCTCCCCGCCGAATGGGTCTGTTTCGGACAGGCCGTTCACGGCGACAAAATCGTGCGGAAGATTAACGATCTCCCAAGAGGAATCGTCAAAATCCCTCTGGGCAGGACCACGTGCGTTTTCCGCACGGGAACCTCTGTACTGCTGGTCCGAACTTGTAAATTTCGGACGCTTGAAGGACGGCATGCCAAAGTAATAATGCCAGCCGCGGTTCATCAGTAGTTTTTCTCTCATGGAGTCTCCCTCACATAAAAAAGTATTGAGAATCTATGCATAATGTAAGATAAGACATGCATATAATCAAAAAGAAAAAGCATAAACATACAGCTTTGTTCTGGCCTATTCGGAGGAAGTATCTCACAGACAAAAAAGGAAAACAGATATACGGAATCAGAAACGGATGACCTTGTCAGAAAGATTATATCTTGTAAATATTCAGCCGCGGGATATAATAATACCATAGATTACATCGGAGATGAACTGTATGAAATATGATAAAGCACTGATAGCCGGGAAACTGAGAAGATGGGAAAAGTATCTGAAGGAATACCGGCTTCCCGTGTGGGAAGATATTCCGAATTTCGGCTTGTATATGGAACAGGTCATCATCCTGCTCAAGCAGTATCTGGATTATCTTCCGCCGGAACTGAAGGAGGAACAACTGATCACCGCTGCGACAATCAACAATTATGTCCGCAAAAAGATCATGCCCGAACCGCTGAAGAAAAAATACTACCGCAATCATATAGCTTATCTGATTATCATCTGTACGCTCAAGCAGAGCCTGAGCATTTCCATGCTGCAGTCCTTTATTCCCGTCAATCTTACGGATGAGGAACTGAAAGAAACCTATGATGCCTATGTATACCGTCATACGTTGTCCTGCAATTATTTTATCGACCAGGTGCGTCTTGTGGCCGGCGGCATTCTCGATCACGAGGGCGGAACGGAACTGACCACTTCCCGTCCGGAGGATGTAATCGTTTCCTCTGCGGTAATCAGCGGGTTCGCCAAACTTCTGGCGGAAAAGCTCCTCCTGCTGAATGACAAAACGCTGGAAAACGGCGGCAGCATTGAAATCCGGTAATCCCGGAGGAACAGAATAAACGAACAGCACAGAGAGTCGGGTCTCCGTGCTGTTTTATGTATCATAGAGGAATGTAATTCTCTTATTTCTGTTCCGCGGTTTCCACCAGGATGGCAGTTTGTCCGGCAGACCTGTGCAGGGAGAACGTCAGGGCAAGTCCTGCAAGGGAAGAAATAAGCACGATCATAAACACCGGAAGGAAGGATACTTTTTCTGCTAAAATCCCGGCAAAATAACTGAAAAAAGTAAAAGGAAACTGCAATAGGGACTGCAGAACCAGATAGCCGGTCCGTTTGTTCGGATCTACAGTATCGATCACGCGGTGGGCATATCCGAGCCAGGCGGACAGGTTCATTCCCGTCATCACAACCATGACGGCAATAAACGGGAAACAGCTCTTCCCTGTCGCGGAAGCGACAAAGAAGGAGATGATGCCCAGGGAAGCAATCAGAATCGGCAGGATATGGGAGATCATCATAAGGAAAGTGTTTCCCCATCTTTTGGTGATCTGGACCCAGGTAAATCCTCCGATAATCTGTCCGATAACCTGGAGGTACAACATGGAGGAAGCCTCTCCGGGCGTCAGATTGGCATGGGTGGTCCCATACAGAACAATCAGGGCGGAAATCATCATGGAAATCACATACAGGATTCTCGCATACATGATTTTGCGGAAATTGCCGTCAGCCTTCCACAGGACAACGAAGGAACGCAGGTACGGGATGAAGCGGACCTTCGGCACAACCGGCTTCTCTTTCCGCGGGAAATCCCGGATAAAGTAAAGGACGACCATGTTGACCAGGTATACACCGCCGCACAAACCGAAAATCCAGCTATACCGGTGGGCAAAATCCAGAGATGGCGAGTCCATTACCATTTTAACAATAAATGCGACACCGAGCCCGCCGATCCCGGCCAGAATCTGCTGATATCCCTGGATTGCAGCCCGGGGTTTGGGGGGAACTGTTCTGGCTCCGATTTCGGTCCACAGAAGCCCGACCATTCCGTCGGAAAAGAAGAACAGGGAGATCAGCAGGATCAGTGTCAGGGCAGCCAGTGTCCCGTGCATGCCCAGCAGGAGGAACGGAACCATTAATCCGATGATCCAGCGAGAAAAGTAGGAAATGACATGCATGACCTTACCGCAGTCTCGGATCCCGGCTATGTACATTCCCAGAATAAACTGCGCCAATATACTGAAAGCACTGCGCATGGTTGCGGCCAGGCCGGCCAACTGCAGGGACCCGGTCGCTTCGTTGATAAAAACGGATACCACAGCATTCCCGTCGATAAAGGAAGCGGCAAAATTGAATAATGCTCCTTCAATGATCATCAGGTAGAAATTCCGCTTGGAAATGGCTTCGTTGGTAAGCAAAGACTTGCGCATATACGCTCCTTTATTATCCGGAAATGGGTGTTTACAAAGAAAAAGACCTGAGCTGAGCATTCAGGCTTTTTCTGTGGGAATTACTAATGGATTATATACAGGCATCGAAGTTGGTTCCGGTCAGGAATCCTGCTCCAGATATTTGCGCCCGTATTCGGAATAGAAGGCGCTGAACCCGTTCGCATGATTGTATTTGATTTCGTTGGAAACAGCATGCGTATCCAGTGTGTTCTGGGGCAGTTCGACAATGACGATGCCCATATTGGAACAGTGATCGGAAACACGTCCGAATTCAGAGATCAGGTCATTGAATACATATCCGTGACTGATGGAACATTCCCCGGAACGAAGACGTTCCGTATGTTTGGCCCGCATATCCTGGCACAGACGGTCTATGACCTGTTCCAGAGGCTCAATCCGGCAGGCAGTCTCGGCATTGTTGTCGATGAAGCTCTGCAGGGTGATCTCACTGATTTCCCGTACCGCATTCATCAGGTTATTCAGTTCCCGGATTCCTTTGTCGGTAAAGATGATCTCCTTCTCTTCCATTTCCTGCGCAGACTTCGCAATCTTCAGTGCGTGGTCGGAGATTCTTTCCAGATCGGTTAAGGCGCGCAGGTACTGGCTGACGGCTTTGTTCTGTTCATCCGTCAGTTCGCGCCCGGTCAGTCTCATCAGGTAGGTACCGATCTTGTCCTCATACCGGTCCACAATCCCTTCCAGTTTTTCGGTTTCCCGGTAACCGGCTTCGGAGAAGTTCATCAACAGGCTCATGCCCAGGTTCAGATCCCGCATCGTTAAACGGGCCATGGTTTCAATTGCCATACGGCTTTGTTCCACAGCCAGTGAAGGATAAGCCAGGAACCGTTCTTCCAGACGTTCCATATCGGCGGTTTCTTCCGAATCTTCAGATTGGGCAGGAATGATTTTCACTACTGCTTTTTCAATCAGTGGAATAAACGGTGCAAGTACCGCAACCGTTACGATACGGAACATGGTATTCAGAAGGGCAATGGAAACCATATCCATTGTTTTCTGCATGAAGGCAAAATGGAGAAATGCGTTGAGGGTGTAGAAAACAGCGGCAAACAGGATCACACGCAGGACCTCAACATACAGATAACTGAAAGCTGTCCTCTTTCCTTCCCCGGATGAACCGATTGCGGAAATCAGGACCGGGACGGATGCACCGATCGCAATACCCAGGATTAACGGGAGAACCGTATCAAAAGTGATGGCACCGGTGGAAGACAATGCCTGCAGGATACCGACACTCGCAGAGGCACTCTGCAGGATGGCGGTGACCGCAATACCGATCAGGATGCCAAGGAACGGATTGCTGATATTGCTCATGGCGTTCAGGAAGAGAGGTTCTTCCTTCAGACCGGAAACTGCGCTGCTCATGATCCGCATGCCGAACATCAGGATGGCAAACCCCATCAGGATGTCCCCGATATGTTTCCAGCTCTGTTTTTTGGAGAGCATCTGGATCAGAATGCCGGCAACGGCAACTACACCGGCCAGAGTTTCGGTAGATAAAAGACTGATGGCAGCGGAACCGGCTCCGCCGATCTCCGATAAGGAGATCACCCATCCTGTAATGGACGTACCAATGATGGCGCCCATAATCACTGCGATTGCCTGACGCAGTTTCATCATTCCGGAGTTTACGAAGCCAACAACCATGACAGAGGTTGCTGAGGAGGACTGAATTACGGCAGTAACACCGGTACCAAGGAGCATCCCTTTCAAAGGCGTACTCGTAAGGCGGAAAAGGATCAGTTCCAGTTTATTGCCGGCTACCCTTTTCAAGCCATCCCCCATCAGATGCATTCCAAACAGGAAAAGAGCTATACCTCCCAAAAGGGTGAAGATATCAGATAGTTCCAAAAAACTCACTCCTCCTTGTTATGCCCCAGCTCATTGACGAAAAATTGTGTCATGTGAAAAAGCAGGAAACTGGTTCCTAAATGTGACAGATCATTCTTCAATTTACATCGATTCTATTATACCCTTGATCCCGGAAAAAAACTAGCATAAGCATGCGCATTCCATCTTTTCTGTTTGGGTTTTCTTCTTCAAAGGAATTTCTCCCTCCAATAATACTTCCTCCGGAAAACAATAAGATTCTGGAGATCAAATAGAAAACAGATTGACATCAAATCAACGTCAGCCTCCTTAGGGTAAGGATTCCTCCAGGGCAAAAAACAGGAAGTTTTCCTGCCTTGACAAAACCGAAAAGGGCTCTATAATGCAGACGTTCCCGGACGGGGCCATGTCCCCGAATCCCATTTGCGGAGGCGGTTTCATGCAAATTACCCGAATCTGGTTTGTGGACGGAACCCATATGGACGTTCCTATTGATGTGGAAAAAAAAGAAAACGGTTTCAGGATTTCCCTTCCCGTGGGAAAAGTCCCGAGGGGCGCGGAGAAAGTTGATTTCCTTCCGGATGAGCACTGGGCCGACGCCAGAGAGGACAGATACCTCGTCCTGCCACGAGGCTGGGATTCCCCCTGTGACATGCTCTGTACGTATGAGGAAAGAGAAGATTATACCTACGAATCCGGCTATATGATGATGCCCTGGTTCGGTATGAAGACCCGTGACCGCTGCTTCATCGTGGTATTCACAGGCCTATGGAGTGAACATTCCCAGTATGTCACCATTCGACATGAACATTCTCCATTTTTTCGGCACAGTATCATAAGGCAGCCTTGCCGCCTCTTCGGAGGCGGTTTTTTGTACGGAAAAGGGCACGGCGGATCCCATCAGTCCCTTGTTTTATTCATGGGATTTCTATATATTATTTATATTGATATCATCTTTTTCCACAGGCACGAGGTTCCAAATAAAATAGAAATCCAGCTGTCTCCGGGAGAATCCGCCATACGAAGCACATTGCCGTCATATGGAAACTGTTTCGCAGCGAACTCCTGCAGCACGGCGACCACATGAGATCGGTTCCGACTGGCTGGATCATTAGTTTCTGGAAGGTAAAAAGCATCTCGGTACATCCTTTTCACTGCTTCCCTATCCCTTCTTCTCAAGAGGCACAGCATGAAACGCACCGTCAAAGTGGATCCCTTTTTCACGGACCAGCCGGAAAAAAACTTTCTGGCCGATTTAACCTGCTCCCTGCACGCGCAGAAACCATCCTTCTTTTCAGACCGCATGCCGGATCCGGATGAAATCTCCGTATCCGGTATGTTCCTTGCTTCCCGTTTCCCGGAGGATCGTGGGCTTTTGGACGTTTCTTATACGGATTTCACCCGTTTTCTGACAGTCTGCGGGATCGAGGGGAACCGCTACCCCGTGCGCATTGAAAAAGGGAAGGCAGGATGTTTTGAATCCTACCGGATCCGGGTGACCCCGAAGGAAACGGTAATCACAGCAGGCGATACGGAAGGCATCCGCCGCGCACTGGTTTATCTGGAGGATGAGCTCCTCCGCCGGGAAGGTCCCTGTTTGCCTTTGGGGGAGATTTCCCGCAGCCCGGTTATGAAAACCCGGATCACGCGCTGCTTCTTCAGCCCGATCAACCGCCCGCCCAAATATGGTGATGAACTGTCTGATGATACGGATTACTATCCGGAGGAATATCTAAACCGCCTCATGCACGACGGGATCAACGGGGTATGGATCTATACCCGGTTTTCCGATCTTGTGCCGGTAAGTGCTCTGCCGGAATACGGCCGCGGAAGCGAAGGACGTATCGAAAAACTGAACCGCGTGATCGGCAAATGTGCCCGGTACGGGATTCGGGTTTACATCTTCGCCATTGAGCCGATTGCCCTGAGCGAGGAATTATCCGAACGTTTCCCACAGGTGGACGGCGGCGTTTCCTACAACGGGAATCATTTTTTCTGTGTCAATACGCCGGAAGGACGGAGCCTTGTCCGGGAAGCCGGCTCCCGCCTGTTTACCCTCTGCCCGGACCTGGGCGGCTTTATTTCCATTACCTACGGCGAAAGGCCTACCTCCTGCTCTTCTGCCTATGCTTCCTTGCCGGAAATCAATTATCGGAAGGAAATCCTCTGCCCGCGCTGCCGGGAACTTCCACCCGGACAAATCCTGGCCAATGCCGTGGAGGCCCTGACGGAAGGTATCCACAGCGTATCCCCTCAGGCAGAGGTCATCAGCTGGACTTACGGCCACCGCATGTGGCCGGGGGATGACATTCGTGAATATGTGCACCGCGCACCGGAAGACGCTGTCCTTATGCAGAATTTTGAAGAGTTGATCTATGAGAAGCAGCTGGGCCGCACACGTCAGGGCGTGGATTACTGGCTGAGCTGTACCGGCCCTTCCCCGCTGTTTGAACTCACGGCCAAGGAGGCCGCGGAAAACGGAAAGCAGATGTACATGAAGACACAGGTCTGCTGTTCCCATGAGGTCGCCAGCGTCCCCTATGTCCCGGTTCCCGGCATCCTGTTTGACAAATACCGGGCTGCATACCGCCTGCATGTCACTGGGGTTATGCAGTGCTGGTATTTCGGCAATTACCCGTCCCTAATGAGCAAGGCAGCCGGTGAACTTGCCTTTACGCATGGTTTTCCCGACAAACATGCTTTCCTGTGCCATCTTGCAGCCGGATTTGCCGGCAGGAGCCGCGCTGAAGCGCTTGCCCGCGCCTGGGAGGCCTTCGAAACCGGTTACCGGCAGACCCCGCTCAACATCATGTTCAGCTATTACGGCCCGATGCATGACGGCCCGGTGTGGGCCCTGCATCTGAAGCCCAGAAATTTCTCCCTGCCTCGCAGCTGGCAGACCCTGGATCCCACCGACGGCGACCGGATCGGAGAATGCCTGCTCTCGGGCCACACCCTTCCGGAAGCAGTGACACTCACCGGCCGCATGACACGTTCCTGGGCGGAAGGCTACCGCCTTCTCCAAGCTGCTGCCGCGGACTGCCCGGATCTTGCGGAGCAGGTATCGGTTGCCGGTGCGCTGGATCTGCTGTTCCGCAGCGGCCATAACATCCTACGCTTCTATCTGCTCAGGGAACGCCTGGGGATGGAGATCGGGGATCCGGTCCGAAATCTGCAGATGTTGCGTTCGCTGGTGCTTGATGAAATCAGGAACAGCGAAACCCTGTCCAGCTTCTGTGAAAAAGACGGAAGGCTGGGCTATCATTCCGAAGGGGAGGGATATAAGTTCTTCCCCAAAAAACTGGCCTGGCGTATTGCCCGGCTGAAAGAACTTCTGGCGTCCGAGTTCCCGGAAACCGAGGAGCGCATCACACAGGGTCTTCCCCCTCTTGCCTATTATGCCGGAGAGGAAACGGATTCCTCTGTCTATCATCTAGGACATAAGGGCATCAATTCGGCAGCCTGGGAGCCGATCGGGGAACACGCTGCTTTCCGCGCTTCCTGTGATCCGGATACATTGACCATTGAGATTCGTGCCGATCATGCGCAGCCCATCCGGATCGGAGCAGAGTTCCGCCTGCTGTGGCCAGCCCCGCAGGTCATCCTGCACCCTGACGGGCAGGTGGAAGTTCCTGTGGAAGACTATCTGTATTTCGGTGCCTTCGGGCATACCCTTAAACAGCTGCGCCGGTTCTGGCGCGTGGAAGCTTTGCCGGCAGACGGCGGCATGGCCCTGCGTATCCGCCTTTCCCGTGTGAAAGCCGGGTGGACAGAAGACCATCCCCTGAAACTCTATCTCGCTACCTCAGACGGAGATTTATGGTGCCGGGAGGAAGATCCGGTCCATACACTGGGAAAAAGTTCGGTTTCTCCCGGCGAATACGGCTGGCTGCTCCCCTGAGGGCAGTTTCTGATCGTTGCCGGAGAGGCTGGCGGAAAGGAGAGCAGGCGAAGGTGAAAGAAGCATTATTGATTGGGTACCGATTATAGAAAACCATATCTATTATGAAATCATTGCGCGAAGTTGCCTGTATCTCGCCTCAAAGGGATACCATATCTCTCTCCTGGTCTGGACAGATGCACATTCTTCCCTGGAGATCATCCAGATGACTGCCTGATGGCTTTACATCCGCCAGAACAACCAGGGATTCCATCTGATGGCCAAAAAGTCCGGCCTTGTCTGCAAACAGCCGTCCCCAAAGATCCCTATGCAGAAAAGGTGCGCTGCCGTATGGCAGAGCACCTTTCTTTATTCTGCTGTGAACAAACAGATACGGATCCTGACCTTTTCCTTCTGCCTACACAAGCGGCAGTGACAGGACATGGAACCCGCTGCCGACCTCCGTTGTTTTCCCGCCAAAGATAATTTTGGCACGGGATCCGAAAGGAACCGTGACGTGCAGGTGCAGCGCGCCGAAACGTTTCATCCACCGCACGGCAACCTGTCCCTTTACCGTATCCACCACGGCCTGTGCACTCATCAGGTTTTCCGGAAACACCGGTTCCACGACA
>JAFPSR010000048.1 GCA_017413675.1 Clostridia bacterium
CATCGAGGCTATACCGGCACAGCGCAAAATACTGGGTACGAAAAAAGGCTTAAATGCCGTAAAGCCGAACTGTTCCATACAGTCCTATGTACCGGTGCTTACCCCCCTGCTGCCGTTCGGACTGGAGAAGATCAATGTCTGCACTTACCAGGCAATCTCCGGTGCAAGCAAAACGTTTAAGACGATGCCCGAAATTCTGGACAACGTGATTCCTTTTATCAGCGGGGAAGAGGAGAAGAGCGAAATTGAACCCCTGAAAATCTGGGGAAGCATGCAGAACGGACTGATTGTCCCGGCGGAAAAGCCCGTGATCAGTGCACAGTGTCTGCGGGTACCGGTCAGCGACGGCCATTTGGCTGCGTTCTCCGTAACCTTCCGCGACAAACCTTCCATCGATCAGATCCTGGAAGCCTGGAAGAATTATGAGACGGAACCCCAGAAGCTCGGTTTGCCCCATGCGCCGAAGCCGTTCCTGCAGTACCTGGAGGATCCGTTCCGTCCGCAGAGCCGTCTGGACCGCGATTTTGAAGGCGGTATGGGCGTATCCATCGGAAGGCTTAGGGAAGATACCCTGTTTGATTACAAGATGGTTGCGGTCTCCCACAACACCCTGCGCGGTGCGGCTGGCGGCGGTGTTCTGAGTGCCGAATACCTGGTAGCCAAGGGCTGTATCGAATAAACTCTGCAGAAAAAATGCATGGAAAACTTCCCGTTTTTGCGGATTTTACCGCGAAAAACAGGAGGTTTTCCTTTTTCATGTTGACTTTACTTTGACTTCTTGTTAATCCGTATCTTTTACGTTGACAATTGCATTTGAGTATGATAGATTGTAAAAGCCGCTCAGAATAGGCTTGAAGTCCGCATTGCGGCGCCTGTATGGCGAGATTGGGTAGAGGAGGTGCTCCCGGATGTTTGCAATTATGACAAGTGGTGGAAAACAGTACAAGGTTCAGCCCGGCGAAGTCGTATTCGTAGAGAAGCTGAATGCCATGGAAGGCGAAACGGTTGATTTCGATGTTCTGATGCTTTCCAATGACGAAGGTGTACAAGTTGGATGCCCCGTGCTGGATGGCGTGAAGGTCCGCGGCAAGGTTGTCGGACAGACCAAAGGCCCCAAGATTCTGGTCTTCAAGTATAAGTCCAAGAAGAATTATCACCGCCGTGCAGGTCATCGTCAGCCTTATACCAAGGTTGAAATTGTTGAAGTGGTGTAATGTATGATCCACGTGCATGTATTTACTGATCAGGAACTGATCACCGGGTTTGTGGCGGAAGATCACGCCGGATTCGCGGAAGAGGGAGAAGATATCGTCTGTGCCGGAGTATCCGTACTGACGATTACCGCCATCAATGCGCTGGAAGCATTTGAGATCGAATGTGAAAAGCATGTCACGGAAGGCGAAGAACCCCGGATCGAACTGGAAGTGAAGGAAAATTCCGATCCCCGGAAAATGCATGATGCACAGGTAATATTACGAACCATGGTAATCGGTCTTGCGGATATTGCGCAGCAGTATCCCGAATACGTACAAGTGATGCATGAGGAATGGAGGCAGAATCGATGAAATTGAATCTTCAGTTCTTTGCACATAAAAAAGGTATGGGCTCTACCCGTAACGGCAGAGATTCTCAGGCCAAGCGCCTGGGACCGAAGCGTGCGGATGGCCAGTTCGTCCTGGCCGGCAACATTCTGGTCCGTCAGCGCGGCACCAAGATCCATCCGGGTCTGAATGTCGGCATCGGCAAGGATGATACCCTGTTTGCAAAGTCCAACGGTATTCTTCGTTTCGAGCGTCTCGGGAAAAAGGACACCCAGGCTTGTGTCTATCCCGTAGCCGAAGAAGAGGCTGTCAACGAATAATAGTATAGCCAAAGACTGCAGGCCGGATTCTTTTCGAATCCGGCCTGTTTCTTTCCTGTGGAAAATCTGGAGGATGCGGGGGACTGAAACACAGGGGAGAATAAAGAAAAACCCTTGACATAATCCGTTTGATCTGTTAAATTCATAGATGCTGTTGATGCAGTGCCTGGGTGTAGCGCAGCTTGGTAGCGTGCTTGAATGGGGTTCAAGAGGCCGGAAGTTCAAATCTTCTCACCCAGACCAGTATGGACCGGTAATTGATGTCATGTGTCGATTACCGGTTCGTTTCTTTTATCATTCGAATGACAGCAGATATTTCAGATAGACAGTGGAAAGGATCAAATCGATGAAGAAGGCAAAATGGAAGGAAATCCTGAAAAACCTGCTTTTTATCCTGATCGGATCGGCACTCTACGCAACCGGGGTCAGCCTGTTCCTGGATCCTAACCAGCTGGCACCAGGCGGGGTTACCGGTATTTCCGTTATCGTTAATACACTTGTCCCTATTGGGACCGGAACCTGGTATCTGCTGATCAATATCCCGATCCTGATCTTCGGGACCTGGAGGTTCGGCTTCCGTTTTATCCTGAAAACAGCCCTGTGTATTGCCCTGATTTCAGTCCTGACCAACTATCTGAGCCGGTTCCCGGTGGTTACGGAGGATCTGCTGCTGGCAGCTCTGATCGGGGGTTCGCTGATGGCTATCGGGATCGGGCTTTCCATGAAGGCCGGGGCAACTACCGGCGGGGCGGATATCCTGGTAAAAGCTTTACGGCAGAGGTTCCCATATCTGAAAACCGGTTTTATTTATCTCTGCTTCGATATGATTGTTGTTGCCGTGTCCGCACTGGTATTCAGGAATATCAATATCGCACTCTATGCGCTTCTGACGGTCATTATTTCCGGAAGAGTATTGGACCAGGTCCTGTACGGGTCGGATGAAGCGCGACAGATTTTCATCATCACGGATTGTGGAGAGGCGATCGGCAAAAGCCTGCTGAACGACCTGGGAACCGGATGCACCTATCTTAAGGCAAAAGGAGCATGGACGGGTGAGGAAAAAACTGTGGTGATGGCCATTGTTCAGAAGCGGGTGACACCCGAAGTGGAAAATATTGTCAAGGAAAAAGATCCGAACGCATTTATGATCGTCAACAGCTCCAATGAGATCTACGGGGAAGGATACAAGAACCTTTTTGCGGATAAGCTGTAGGAGACTATATCCTCTGCAACCAGTTATGGTTGACAGGACTTCAGCAGGAAAATGTTTTTCTGCAGGAATGCCGGAGAAACCGGAGGGAAGCAGAAGCTTAAAATAGAGAGTCCATCATATGGAAGAAGCCAGAATAATCCGGTCCCGACGAAAGAGTATTGTTATCGGGATTGACGAACACCTGCATATCTACGTGAAAGTCCCGCTGCGGATGAGCCAGAGGGAAATCCGCCGATTTCTGGAAAGCAAGAGAACCTGGATCCGGAGGACCCGGGATCGGATCCTGTTCGGACAAAATGACCTGCAGAACTCCCGGACGGAACCCCTGAGCGAACAGGAAATCCGGAATTTAACCGAACAGGCCAGACGGACGATTCCGCTTCTTGTGAGTACCTATGCCCGCAGGATGAATGTTACCTACGGGACGATTTCCATCCGTCACCAGAAAACACGTTGGGGGAGCTGTTCCCTGAACGGGAATCTCAGTTTCAACTGTCTTCTGATGCTGATGCCGCACGGGATGCTGGAGTATACCGTTGTGCATGAATTGTGCCATCGGGTCGAGATGAACCATTCCCGGGCTTTTTATGATCTATTGGAGCAGATACTGCCCGATTACCTGGAAAGGGAGAAATGGATGAAAGCAAACGGGCACCTGTATACCCGCTTGCTGCCACAGAAAACAAAGGAAGTGCAGACCTGCAGTTCGGAAACCGTCTGGATCGATCTGTAGGAAGATGGCCAATGCTGTACGTGCCGGTCAGGATGGACAGATCCTGGCCGGCTGTTTTGGTTGCTGAGGGAAGGGGAAAACGATATAATTATACTGGAATAATATAAGGAGACTGCAGAAGGAATGTCCATTCAGGAACGGTTTGATACATTGAAAAGAGAATGGTTGGAAAAGCGTTTCAGCCGTCTGAATCCGCAGCAGCGCCAGGCTGTCTTCCAGACACAGGGCCCGGTTCTGATTCTTGCCGGTGCGGGTTCCGGAAAGACTGCTGCGCTGACGCAGAGGATTGCATTCATGCTGGAATTCGGGGATGCCTATTATTCCACATCCGCCCCCAAAAGCGAAGCGGATCTGATGCTTTTGGAGGACAGCCTGAAAAACCAGGATTGGGAACTGGGAAAGGAACTGGTCCGGGAACCCGGGATCCCTGCCTACAATATCCTTGCCATTACATTTACCAATAAGGCGGCCAGGCAAATGCGGGAGCGTGTCGAGAACCTGGTCGGCAGTGATGCCTCCGAAGCCTGGATCATGACGTTCCATGCCGCCTGCTGCCGTATCCTCAGACGGAATATCGATAAACTCGGGTATACCTCTTCCTTCACCATTTATGATGAGGATGACCAGTCCAAGGTCATAAAAGCCGTCCTGAAGGAATTGAATCTGGATGAAAAAAGCTATGCGCCCCGCACGATTTCCAGCCTGATCAGCGACGCCAAGATGAAAATGCTGACCCCGGACGAATATTTCTCGCAGTCTGCCCGGGACTACAGGGCACAGAAATTCCATGATATCTATGTGCGTTATGAGGAAAAACTCAAGAAAAACAATGCCCTGGATTTTGATGACCTGATTCTGAAGACCCTGATCCTGTTTGCGGAACATCCGCCGGTCCTGGATTACTATCAGAACAGATTCCGCTATATCCTTGTGGATGAATACCAGGACACGAATTATATGCAGTACATGTTCGTCAAACTACTGGCGGGCAGGCGGAAAAATGTCTGTGTCGTCGGGGACGACGACCAGTCTATTTACGGATGGCGCGGGGCGGATATCCATAACATCCTTGATTTTGAAAAGGATTATAAGAATTGTGTAACCATTAAACTCGAACAGAACTACCGCTCCACGAATGCAATTCTGGACGCGGCATATGGCGTGATCCACAACAATATCGGCCGGAAAGATAAGAAATTGTGGTCCAAGAGAGAAAAAGGAGAGAAAATCCGGGTGGTTACCCTCTCGGACGAACAGGACGAAGCGCGGTATGTTTGTACAGCACTTGCCCTGGCAAACCGGAAGGAAAGCTATTCGGATATGGCGGTGCTGTTCCGTACGAATGCGCAGTCCCGTGTTTTGGAAGAGGAACTGCTGGCTCACGGGATTCCGTACCGGATGTACGGAGGACTAAGGTTCTATGACCGCAAGGAGGTCAAGGATGTTCTGGCGTACCTTCGCTGTATTGTCAATCCGGCAGACGATGTTTCTGTAAGACGGATCATCAATGAACCCAAGAGAGGGATCGGGGACGGGACGATCGAGACCATTGAGAATCTGGCCCGCGAAAATGGGGAATCCCTGTTTGGAACTATCCTGGATTTGGAGGAGGCAGACAGTGGATTGAGCAGCCGTGCCCTGAAGGCTGTCCAGAGATTCTCCGATCTTCTGATGAATCTGACAACACAGAAGGACCAGATGGGGCTGTATGAGTTTGCGGCCTATGTTGTCGGGGAAACCGGTCTGCGGGCCCAGTATGAACAGCAGAATACAGAGGAAGCGGCAACCCGTATCCAGAATATCGACGAAGTCCTGGGATCGATCGAAGAATACGAAAAACAGAATGAAGGAGCCACCATTGAAAACTATCTGGAAAACGCTGCCCTGATCTCCGATCTGGACTCCATGACGGAAAACAGCGGCGCTGTTACCCTGATGACGCTGCATGCCTCCAAAGGGCTTGAGTTTGGCCGTGTCTTTATTACAGGCATGGAAGAGGGAATCTTCCCCGGACAAAGATCTATGCTGGATGAAGAAAAAATGGAGGAAGAGAGAAGACTCTGTTACGTCGGGATCACCCGGGCGAAGAACTATGTGACCTTTACCTGCGCCAGGCACCGTATGCTCTTCGGCATGACCAGTGCCAACCCCCCTTCCCGTTTTCTGGGAGAACTGCCCCAGGACCTTGTGGAGTTTGAAGGAAACCGGCAGGAATATCGGGAGTCCAGAAGCCGCTGGAACCAGGAAGAGGAATATTACGGGGATTCTTATTACGAGGCAAACAGCCTGCGAAGAAGCGGTGCCCGGTATAATCTTTATCCGTCGTATGGAACGGAGAGCCAGGTTCGCCCGGTAAATAAACCCGTTGCCCCCAAACCGGCAGTGCCTGCCGGGAAGGATGTCAAGTATAAGCTGGGACAGACCGTCATTCACAAACGGTTCGGGAAGGGAACGGTTATCGATGTCAAAGGCAAGTATGTACGGGTCGCGTTTCCGGGCATGGGAATCCGGGAACTGGACAGCAGCATCGCACCGATGGAGGTGGACGAAAAATGAGCGAATCCGCACTGGAAAGAATGAAGGCGCTGGTTACAGAGATCAATGAACACTGTTACCGGTATTATGTTCTGGGACAGCCCACGATCGCGGATGCCCAGTTTGATCAACTCTATGATGAACTGCTTGCTCTGGAAAAGAAAACCGGAATTGTCCTGCCGGACAGTCCTGCCCACCGGGTCGGGGTTGAGCCGGTATCCGCTTTCCCTTCCTTTACGCATCGGGCCCGGCTCTGGTCCATGGACAAAGCCCAGACCATGGAAAGTGTCATGGACTGGATTGCCCGGATGCAGCGTGCCAAGGAAACGGAACATACGCCGCTGCCGCTGGAAATTGTACTGGAGTATAAGTATGATGGATTGACCGTCAATCTGACCTATGAGGACGGCCTGCTTGTCCATGCCGCCACGCGCGGTAATGGAGTGGTCGGGGAGGAAATCCTGCCCCAGGTGAAGACGATCCGTTCCATCCCCCTGCGGATCCCTTTCCGGGGAAGGATGGAGGTGCACGGGGAAGGGATTATGCGCCTGAGTGAGCTGGAAAAATACAATGCGACCCATCCGGACGTATTGAAAAATGCCCGGAATGCTGCCGCAGGTGCTTTAAGGAACCTGGATCCCAATCTGACAGCCGAGAGGCATCTGGACGCTTTCTTCTATGATATCGGGTATATCGAAGGAAAAACGTTTGCTACCCATGAGGAGATGCTCTCCTTCCTAAGGGAGAACCAGTTTAAAGTCAGTGACGATACCAAAGTGTTTCCGGCATCGGATACGAAGGCGATCGTCGAAGCAATTGAAGCAGTCGGAGATTCCAGGGATCAATTGGATTTCCTGATCGACGGCGCTGTTCTGAAGGTGAACGAGATTGAATTGCGGGATCATCTCGGATATACCGACAAATTCCCCCGTTGGGCGATCGCATTCAAGTTTGAAGCGGAGGAAATGACGACCAAACTGGAAAATGTCGTCTGGCAGGTCGGACGCAGCGGCAAACTGACGCCCCTTGCCCATGTGACACCGGTGGAGCTGGCCGGAGCAACCGTAAAACGGGCTACGCTCAACAATGCGGGGGATATCGCCCGGAAGGACCTGTATCTGGGCTGCCGGGTCTGGATCCGTCGCTCCAATGAAGTGATTCCGGAAATCATGGGACGTACGGAAGAGGAAACCGGAGAGGAGAAACCGATTGTCATCCCGGTATACTGTCCGGTCTGCGGGCACAAACTGGTGGAGAGAGGGGCAAACCTGTTCTGTGAGAATCCAGACTGCGCCCCGCAGATTATCGCGAAACTCAGCCATTTTGCGTCCCGGGATGCCATGGATATCGAAGGATTTTCGGAAAAACGGGCGCAGCTCCTGCTGACGGAAAAGAATATCCGTTCTATCGAACAACTGGTTACCCTGAAGATGGAGGATCTGCAGGATCTGCCGGGGTTCGGGGAAAAAAGTGCCGGGAAACTGCTCGAGGAGATCGAAGAAGCCAAAAAACGGCCTTTGGATGCCCTGATCTTTGCACTGGGTATTCCGAATGTAGGACGGCGGACTGCCGGAGACCTGGCTTCCGCATTCGGCAGTTTGGAAGCGTTCCTGCAGGCGGACCGGGAATCCCTTGTCGCCATTGATGAAATCGGGGACCAGGTAGCCTCCGGGATCCTGGATTATCTGGGAAAAGAAGAAAACCAACGTACCATCCGGATTTTGCGGGAGAACGGGTACGTCGGCGTCTGGAACAAAGTCAGTTCGGAATCCGCGCCCCTGAAGGGGAAGACAGTTGTCGTTACCGGCACCGTTCCCGGCTTCAGCAGGACGCAGGCGGAAAAAGCCGTGGAAGAACTCGGAGGGAAACCTTCTTCCTCTGTATCCGGGAAGACGAGCCTGGTAGTGTACGGGGAAGGGGCCGGAAGCAAGCTGGAAAAAGCAAGGAGTCTCAGTATCCCCCTGATGACAGCAGAAGAATTCGCGGATTTGTACAGGGCAAATGCCGGCGGTAAATAATCCAAAGGCTCTGTCAATTTCCGGTTAAATCCGCCGGAAAACGGCTGCTTTTGCTGAAAAACAGTCAAAGATATGCTATAATCAAATGATGATATTTTGGAGGTGTATGCCATGCGAAGCATGACTGGTTTTGGCCATGCGACGGTTGAAGAAGAAGGAAGACGCATGACGGTGGAAATCAAGGGTGTGAACCACCGTTTTCTGGATGTTTCCTTCCGCATGCCAAGATCATTTTCTTTCTTGGAAAACAAGCTTCGTTCCATGCTTTCCGATTCGCTGGGAAGAGGACATGTGGACGTTTTCATAAACTATTCCAATACCCGTGAAGATGCGCGCAATGTGGAAGTGAACGAAGGCCTGATGGCTGCCTATCAGAAGGCATTTGAGCAGATCAGCGAAAAGAGCGGTCTGCGCAATGACCTGACGGCTGCGCGTCTTTCCCAGTATGAAGGGGTCCTGGTGATTACGGAAAACGAGGATGATCCGGAGGCCATCACCAATCTGGCCCAGCGTGCCATGGCACTTGCACTGGAAGAAATGTGCAGGATGCGTTCTGCAGAAGGTGAACAGCTCAAAAAGGACCTTTTGTCCCATGTGGCTGTGATTGAAGATACAACCCAGGCAGTTATGCTCCGCGCACCTGTTGTGGTGCAGGAATACCGTGATAAGCTGGCGGAAAGAATTGCCCAGTACAACGAAGGCCTGCAGCTGGATGAAAACCGACTGGTTCAGGAAGTAGCCCTGTTTGCGGACCGTGTAGCTGTAGATGAGGAAACCAGCCGCCTGTTGGCGCATTGCAAGGCAGTTCGCGATGTTATGGAAGAAGAAGGTTCCATCGGCCGCCGTCTGGATTTCATCGTCCAGGAAATGAACCGGGAAGCAAATACGACCGGTTCCAAATCCAGCGATCTGGAACTTCTGAACCATACGGTTACGTTGAAAAGTGAGATTGAGAAACTGCGTGAACAGGTTCAGAACGTAGAATAAATCCGCTTACAGGAGATAACGAATGAGTAAAAGAGGCTTTTTCGTCATACTGTCCGGTCCTTCCGGAATCGGGAAGGGAACCGTTGCGGCCAGAATCCGGGAAATGTTTCCGGAAATCGTGACTTCCATTTCGGCAACGACCCGTTCGATCCGTCCCGGAGAGGAAGAAGGGGTGCATTATTTCTTCAAGACACAGGAAGAATTTGACCGTATGATTGCGGACGGGGAAATCCTGGAATATGCAACCATTTACGGGAACCGTTATGGAACACCGCGTGCATTTGCGGAAAAAATGCTGGATGAAGGAAAAATCATCCTGCTCGACATAGAAACGGTTGGGGCTGAAAATATCTGCCGGCAGTATCCGGATGCCGTGAGCATTTATCTGCTGCCGCCGACGATGGAAGCCCTGTATGAGAGGCTCCTGAACCGGAAACGGGAATCCAGGGAAGAAGTGGATGCCCGGTTTGCCCAGGCAAGGGATGAACTTCTGCGGGCACCGTTCTACCGTTACCGCGTAGTGAATGATGACCTGGACGTCTGTGTGCGGCAGGTGGCATCCATCGTGGAAACTGCGTTGATTCAATGGAAAGATGATCCATCCTTTATAGAGAAACTGAGAAAGGAAGTAGTAGTACTATGATTACAGATCCTCCGATCCTGCAGGTAGCAGAGAAAGCAGACTGCCGTTATACGGTATGTGCCATTGTCAGCAAACGGGCACGCCAGCTGGTGGCAGGTGCTCCCAAACTCATTGATACGAAGGAAGAAAAACCGGTTTCTGTTGCGGTCCGTGAAGTCAATGCCGGAGCAGTAACCTATGTGAGAGAAGAAAACGAGGCTTAAAATGCTCAAAGGAAAGTGCGTGGTTTTGGGAATCACGGGAGGTATCGCGGCCTATAAGGCAACGGATATCGTTTCCCGTCTGACCAAGATGCATTGTGATGTCTACTGCATCATGACCAAAAATGCCACAGAGTTCATCACCCCGCTCACCCTGGAGACCCTGACAAACCACCCTGTAGTAACCGATACGTTCGCCCGCCCGGAGACCTGGGAAGTGGAACATATTTCCCTGGCAAAACGGGCGGATCTGTTCCTGGTGGCTCCGGCTACAGCAAACTTCATCGGTAAGATGGCAAATGGAATCGCAGACGATATGCTGACCACTACGGTTATGGCCACAAAGGCTCCCGTACTGATTGCTCCGGCGATGAATACGAATATGTATCTGAATCCCATTCACCAGAAAAACATGGAGACACTCCGGGACCTCGGCGTACAGTTCGTAGAGCCCGGTGTCGGCAGGCTTGCCGAGGGCAGCAGCGGGATCGGGAGACTGAATGAGACTTCCCTCATTGTGGAAAGGGCAGTCTCGATCCTTCTTCCCAAACGGGATCTGGAAGGGAAAACGGTGCTGGTTACCGCAGGCCCCACCCAGGAGAAGCTGGACCCTGTCCGTTATATTACCAATTACTCCTCCGGAAAGATGGGATTTGCCCTGGCCAGACAGGCACAGAAACGCGGAGCCCATGTGATCCTGGTCAAGGGCCCTGTAACCCTGCCCCCTCCGGACGGGGTGGAGTGCATTGATATCGTTTCCACCCAGGACCTGTATAACGCTATGGATGCAAACTGCGGGAGGGCGGATATCATCATCCAGGCAGCCGCACCGGCGGATTACCGTCCGAAGGAAATAAAAGCACAGAAAATCAAGAAGGATGGGGATGATCCCTTTATCCTGGAACTTGTCCAGAACCCGGATGTAGCAGCCCACGTCGGCAAACTGAAGAAGGATGGACAGGTCATTGTGGCTTTTGCTGCGGAAACGAACGACCTGCTTGAGCATGCACAGGAAAAACGGCTGCGCAAGAATGCCGACCTGATCGTGGCAAACGATGTAACCAAACCCGGGGCAGGTTTCCATACGGATACCAATATTGCCTCCATTATCGGGGAAGATGGTGTGACCGATTATCCGATGATGCCCAAGGAGGAACTGGCAGACGTTATTCTGGACCGTGCCGGCGCACTTTTGAAATAGAACAAACGAACATAAAGTAGGTGAGGGACGATTTATTGCGATGTAATTGTGGACATTAATGCCCAGGCGGTGGATCGTCTCTTTACTTATTCGATCCCGGAAGGGGAGAACGTGGAGGTCGGGCACCGTGTCCGGGTTCCGTTCCGGACCGGGTGGCAGGAAGGATATGTCCTTTCCCTCCATGAGGATACGGAACTGGATCCTGCCATAATCCGTCCGATCCTTTCGGTAATCGATGAATATCCGGTACTTCTGCCGGAACTGATAGATCTTGCCTATAACATGCAGCGCACGTGCCACTGTACGCTTTGCGCTGCCCTGCGCTTAATGCTGCCTTCCCAGATGCGCCGGGGGAAAGTACGTCCCCTGACCCGGCTGGCGGCCCGGATCCTGTTTGATCCGGATAAGCTGGAAGAAATCCGGGAACAGAATAAAAGGGCCAGCAGACAGATGACAGCCCTGGAGTTCCTTGTGCGCAGCGGGGGGGATTGCCTTCTGAATGAGGCGGAAAAGGAAATCCCGGGAGCCCATGCGCTCTTTCAGAAACTGGAACAGAAAGGGTATGTTGCCCTGTATTCCCGGCGTATCCGCCGTACTCCTTCCGTGATGAAGGACCAGGTGGATCAACTGGTGATTCCCAACCCGGAACAGGAGGAAGCGATCCGGCAGGTCACACAGGCACTGGGGGAAGGGAAAACCTTCCTGCTGCATGGGGTGACAGGCTCCGGAAAAACGGAAGTCTACCTGCATGTTATCAATGAAATCCTGCACCGGGGAGAGGGCGCGATCGTCCTTGTCCCGGAAATTGCATTGACCCCGCAGATGGTCAGCTGGTTCCGATCCCGTTTCGGGGAGAAAGCGGCTGTACTGCACTCCCGGCTAAGTGCCGGGGAACGGTTTGACGAATGGCAGCGCCTCCTCCTGGGAGAAGCTTCCGTCGCGATCGGGGCTCGTTCCTGTGTATTTGCCCCGGTAAGGAATCTGGGTCTGATTGTCGTGGATGAGGAACATGAAGGGACCTACCAGGCGGAGGGAATGCCTGCGTATGATGCCCGGGAAGTGGCACAGTACCGCTGCGAACATGAAGACGGGTGTCTGATCCTGGGCAGTGCTACGCCGTCCCTGGAAAGTTACGCTAAGGCCATGGGCGGGGAATATACGCTCCTGGAAATGCGTACCCGTGCAACCGGCAGCCCGCTGCCTCGTGTGCAGATTGTGGATATGCGTGAAGAACTGGTGAACGGGAACCGTTCCATGTTCTCCATGGAACTGCAGAAACAGATGAAACTTGTCCTGGCCCGGGACGAACAGGCCATGCTTTTCCTGAACCGGCGCGGGTATTCGACCTATGTTTCCTGCCGTTCCTGTGGACACAGCATGAAATGTCCGCATTGTGACGTTACGCTCACTTATCATTCCTATGACAAAAAACTGAAGTGCCATTACTGTGGGTATGAAACGGATATGCCGGTGGTATGTCCGTCCTGCGGCAGTAAATATATCCGTTCGTTCGGGGCCGGTACACAGCGTGTAGAAGAAGAGTTTCTCAAGCTGTTCCCCGGAACAAAAGTGCTGCGGATGGACTATGATACCACCAAGGAAAAGGATGCGCACCTGAAGATTCTTTCCGCTTTCCGCAACCGGGAAGCGCAGGTGCTGATCGGAACGCAGATGATCGCAAAAGGGCATGATTTCCCGGCAGTGACACTCGTTGGGGTGCTGTCCGCGGATCTGAGCCTGAATATGACGGATTACCGGGCAGAGGAAAGAACCTTCCAGCTGTTGGTGCAGGTGGCGGGAAGGGCCGGACGCGGAAAACTTCCCGGGTATGTGGTCCTGCAGACATACAGTCCGGACCATTATGCCATCCGGCTCGGCGCCAGACAGGAATACCGGGAATTCTATCACAGGGAAATGCAGCGAAGGCAGAGGGCTCTTTATCCGCCGTATGCCATCGTAACGAGGCTTCTGCTCTCCGGACCGGATAAAGGAGATGTGCAGGATGCGGCGGTGCGCTGTGAGGAAAAAATGAATGAGTTCTTCGAGAAACACCGCCAGTATAAGGAACAGGTAGTCCAGATGCGGATGATGGAAGCCCCGCTGGGATTTTTGCAGGATACCTACCGCTACCAGGTCTATGTGAAATGGTTTGCGACACCCCAGGCTTACGGGGGGCTGAATTATATGGCACAACTGGAAAAGGAAATCTATTCGGAAAAAACCAGATGCAGGCTGGAAGTCAATCCTGCCAGCATTCTTTGAGAAATAAAGGAGTCAGATTATGGCAACACGCAATATTGTAAAAATCGGAGATCCTGTTCTGCGGAAAACATCCAGGGAAGTCAAGGTGTTTGACAAGCGTCTGCATGTGCTTCTGGATGACATGCTGGAAACGATGCGCAAGGCAGACGGCGTCGGCCTGGCCGCTCCGCAGGTGGGAATTCTGAAAAGGGTTGTTGTGATCGAGATCGGGGATCTGATCCTGGAAATGGTGAACCCGGAGATTGTTGCCCGGGAAGGGGAACAGACCGGGGCGGAAGGCTGCCTGAGCATTCCGATGCAGCAGGGAGAAGTGACACGCCCCATGAAGGTAAAGGTGGTATATCAGGACCGCAACGGGGATTCCTATGAACTGGAAGGGGAAGAGCTGCTGGCTCGGGCAATCTGCCATGAGCTGGATCATCTGGACGGACATCTGTATACCGATTTTGCAACACGCACCTGGACGTATGATCCGGCAAAAAACGAGGGACAGGAATGAAGATCGTATTTATGGGGACACCGGAATTTGCGGTTCCGTCCCTGCAGGCTCTGATTGACCGCGGAGAAGAGATTGTCGGGGTAGTCACACAGCCTGACCGTCCCGTCGGAAGAAGCGGAAAACTTCAGATGACCCCCGTTAAACAGCTGGCGCTTGCCCATAATCTGCCCGTGATCCAGTTTGAAAAGCTGCGGGTACGGGCAGGACGTGAATGTCTGGAAAGCCTCGGAGCTGACCTGTTTGTGACGGCGGCATTCGGACAGATCCTGTCCAGACGGATTTTGGCACTGCCTCCCAAAGGAACCATCAATGTACATGCGTCCCTGCTTCCTGCCTACCGGGGAGCAGCTCCGATCCAGTGGAGCCTGATTCAGGGCGAGACCGTAACCGGGGTATCTACCATGTTTACCGATGCCGGTATTGATACCGGGGATATACTCCTGCAGCGGCAGGTTCCGATTGATCCTGCGGATAATTCCGAAACATTAAGCAGTAAACTGGCCAGCACCGGAGCACAGCTTCTTTGTGAAACACTGGATGAGATGGAGAAAGGAACCCTCCGGTCGATTCCGCAGGATGAAGATAAAGCCAGTTATTTCCCGATGCTGACCAAGGAAGACGGTTTTCTTTCCTTTGGCTGCACCGCATGGGAACTGGACTGCAGAATCCGGGGTGTCACGCCGTGGCCCGGAGCATACGGGATTCATAACGGCATGACGATCAAGATCTGGAAAGCCCATCCTGTTGCGGGACAGGGCAATCCGGGGGAGATCCTGGTATCTTCCGCCAAGGGCGGACTGATTATTGCCTGCGGCCAGGATGCCCTGGAGATTGATGAAATGCAGGTTCCGGGCGGAAAAAGAATGACGGCGAAAGCCTATCTGATGGGCAGGGAGCTGAAGGTCGGTTCCCGATTTGAGGTAAAACATGAGTAATCGTCCAACTGACGGGAATAAAAAATCCTTCCGTCCGGGAGAAAACCGGAGGCCGTCCGGCAGTTCCCGGTATCCGGGAACGCGGAATCCCCACAGCGGGAAACCCGGAATGAAAGAGGGAAGATTCCGGGAAAACAGGGGGGTTACCCCGGCAAGAGCTCTTGCCCTTGAAGCACTGATGGATGTGTTTTCTTCGGATGCCTATTCCACACTGACGCTGGACCGCCGCCTGAAAGCGGAAACCCGCATGTCGGATCCGGACCGGCGGCTGGCGACAGAATTGTTTTATGGAGTCCTGGAGAGAAAAATCCAGCTGGATTACATCCTGAATCAGCGGATGGAGAAGGATATCGGGGACCTGGTTGTACAGAATATCCTTCGCCTGGGTGCCTATCAGATCCTGTTTATGGACAGGATTCCTGCCTCAGCCGCTGTTTCCCAGGCGGTTGAACAAACCCGGAGGAAAGACAGGGAGGCGCTGTGCCCGGTTGTTAACGGGGTTCTGCGAAATCTGGTGCGGGGTAAAAATCAGATCGAATACCCACAGGATCTGCGGGAGAGGCTGCATATCCTGTACTCCATGCCGCTCTGGCTGGTGGATAAACTGTTAGCCTCCTATCCGGAAGAGACCGCAGAAGCCATTCTGCGTGCCGAGGAGAAGGAACATCCGATCTGTGTCCGCTATCATGCCTGGCTGGAAACCAGGGAAGGATTTGAGGCTTTCCTGTCGGAGAAACAAATTGAATATAAGAAAAGTGTCCTGCCGCGCAGTTACGTGGTCAGCGGGGCACCGATGGCGCGTTTTGCGGAATACAGACAGGGACGTTATTCCATTCAGTCCGAAGCTTCCATGCTCTCCGCGATGGCGGTCGGTGCACGCCGCGGCATGCAGGTTTTGGATATCTGTGCCGCCCCCGGCGGGAAAACCTGTTTTATGGCTGAGGAGATGCAGAATACAGGCAGGGTTTATGCCTGGGATATTCATCCGCACCGTGTGGAACTGATCCGTGCGAGTGCAAAAAGACTGGCGCTGGACAATGTCAGGCCGCGGGAGCATGATGCCGTGCAGGCGGTTCCCGATCTGTTTGAAACCATGGATGCAGTCCTGGTGGACGCACCCTGTTCCGGTACCGGAGAGACCGGGAATAAACCGGATATTAAATACCGCCTGACAGAGGAAGGTGTACGGGAACTGAGCACACTGCAGGAAAAGATCCTGTCCGTTGCGTGGCAGTATGTCCGTATCGGGGGTGCCTTGGTATATTCTACCTGTTCCGTACTCCCGGAGGAAAACGAACAGGTTGTCCGTGCATTCCTGGCTTCTCATCCACAGTTTGTGCTGCGGGGAATGGAAAAAAAGCTACCTGCGCAGTATGCGGAAAGAATCCATGACGGTATGCTGCAGCTCCTGCCGCAGACGGACGGGGAAGGATTCTTTATTGTCCGTATGGAACGTACGGGTGCATAGGGAAGGATTACGGATTGATTGAACTGCTGAGTTTGCGGAAAACAGAACTGGAAGAGCTGCTTCTTTCCTGGGGAGAAAAGCGGTTCCGGGCAGACCAGGTATATGACTGGCTGTATAAAGGTGCAGCTTGCTCCGAAATGCACAACCTGCCGGGTTCCCTGCGGGAACGACTGGAAGAGGAATGTATATCGCAGAATGCCAGAATTCTGGAAACCTACACATCAAAACTGGATGAGACCCGGAAGTTTCTCTTTGCCCTGACAGATGACCAGGTGGTGGAAGGGGTCCTGATGCGTTATCACTACGGGAATACCCTGTGTATCTCCACCCAGGTTGGCTGCCGGATGGGCTGTGCCTTCTGCGCTTCTACGCTGGAAGGGCTCAGCCGCAACCTGACGGCGGCAGAGATGCTGAGTATGGTCCTGATTGTAAACCGCGCCTATGCCGGAGAACAGGGACGCGGAGTGACCAACATCGTGCTGATGGGCTCCGGTGAACCGTTTGATAACTATGAGGAAGTTGTTCGCTTCCTGCGCCGGGTCAGCGATCCGGAAGGCATTCAGATTTCTCTTCGGAATATCTCGCTGTCAACCTGCGGGCTGGTCCCGGGAATCCTGCGCTTTGCCAAGGAAGGGCTTCCGGTTACGCTGTGTCTCTCCCTGCACGCACCGAATGATACAATCCGGCAGAAAACCATGCCGGTATCCCGGGTTTATTCCATGGAGGAAACACTCAGAGCCTGCAGGACTTATGCGGAGACCACGGGGCGCCGGCTGATATTCGAATATGCATTGGTTTCCGGAGTGAATGATGCACCGGAGCATGCCCATGAACTGGCCAGGAAACTGAAAGGGATCAATGGACATGTCAACCTGATTCCGCTGAATCCTGTCCGGGAACGGGCTTTGAACGCTCCGGACAGAAAACAGGTTCAGCAGTTCCTGGAAATCCTGACCAAAGACGGGATTTCCGCAACAGTAAGAAGACAGATGGGTAACGATATTCAGGGAGCCTGCGGGCAGCTGCGCCGCAGGTATCTGGAGGAAGCCGAATAAGGCGAGAAAGGCATCTATGAAGGTATCAGCAGTTAGTGACCGCGGGAAAGTGAGGCCTTCCAATCAGGACAGCTATCTCCTGGAGGAAACCGATAAGGGGATGCTCTGTATCCTGGCGGATGGTATGGGAGGTTACGCCGGAGGGGAGATTGCCAGTAAAATGGCGGTGGACCTGATCTTCCAGGGGGTTGCAGAAGCCACGGAAGAGGTTAATGAGGAAACACTTCTGGATATCCTGACGCGGGCAAATGACGCCATTTACCGCAAAAGCATCGTAGAACCGGGACTTACCGGGATGGGGACGACGCTCTGTGTTGCCCTGATTATGCGGGAAAAAACCATCCTGGCGCATGTCGGGGACAGCCGGATTTACCTTTGGCACGATAAGGAACTGCGGCAGTTGACAAAAGATCATACCCTTGTTGCGGAGCTGATCCGGTCCGGAGAGATAACGGCGGAACAGGCACTGACACATCCGCACCGTCATATCCTGACGCGCGCATTTGGGGTTGAATATAATACACAGCTGGATATGGAAACGATCCAGCTTAATGAAGGTGACCGCCTGCTCATGTGCTCGGACGGTCTGTATATGTATGTCACGGATGAAGAGATCCGCCGCCTGCTGGTACGAAGGCCTTCCGTTAAGAAGGTCTGTGACCGGCTGCTGGAAAAAGCCATGAAGGGCGGCGGAGCCGATAATATCACGGTTCTGTGTGTGGAAAAGGAGGGTGAAGCATAATGCCGAATTCTCTTTTGAAAAACAGATACCTGATGGGCTCCCTGATCGGTTCCGGCGGTATGGCCAACGTATATAAGGGACATGATATCCGTTCCGGACATACGGTTGCCATCAAAATCCTAAAGCAGGAATTCAACCAGAATCAGGAATTTATCCGTCGGTTTGAGCGGGAAGCGGAACTGGCAGCCGCAGTATCCCATGACAACATTGTCAAGCTTCTCGATGTCGGATATGAAGACAATCAGCATTTCCTGATCCTGGAATACATTGACGGGTATACCCTCAAGGAATATATCCGACAGCATGGGGCATTGCCGTATGACCTTTGGCTGAAGATTGCCAGGGAAATGGCTTCCGCACTGGCCAGCGCGCATCAGGCCAACATCATCCACCGGGACATTAAGAGTCAGAATATCCTATTGACCAGACATGGGCTGGATGCCAAGATTACGGACTTTGGAATTGCCCGGGAAGTATATACATCCACCATTACGGCTTCGGACAGCGGGATCCTCGGATCTGTGCATTACTTCTCCCCGGAACACGCCAGAGGCGATGTTGTGGATGCCCAGAGCGATATCTATTCCTTTGGTGTGGTTCTGTACGAGATGGCAACGGGACATGTACCGTTTGACGGGGAAACCCCGGTATCCATTGCCCTGAAGCACCTGCAGGATACCCCTGTTGCACCGGATGCAGTGAATCCCCAGGTCACGGGGGATATGAAGCGGATTATTATGCGCTGCCTGGAGAAGGACAGGAAGCTTCGGTATGTGAATACCAAACAGCTCTGCTATGATCTGGATCTTCTCCCGGCCGAACCTTTCTATGAAGAGAAAGAGGAGAAAGAAGAAAAAGAGGAACAGCGCGAAGAAGAGAAGACTTCCGTTACAAGTAATCCGCCAAAGAAACGGACCAAAAGACGGAAGGATAAAGTCTGGACGGCACTGGCCATCCTTCTGACGGTTCTGGCGGTAGGCGGTATCTTTATCTTTGTGATGGAATTGACCGGACACCCCATCTTATCCAGATATCTGCAGGGAAATCCCACTTATGCCAAAGTACCGGCAGTAGGCGGTATGACCGAGGAGAACGGGATCGCTCTTCTTGAGAAAAACGGGTTTACGGTGCATGTGGTCCGGGATGTCAAGGACAATGTTGCCATGGGCCTGATCTATGACCAGATTCCGGCCAGCGGGGAGCATCCGGCGGAAAAGGAAGTTACCATCTATGTTTCAAGCGGATCGTCCCAGTCCATTATGCCGGATCTGAAATCCAAGGATGAAAACA
>JAFPSR010000006.1 GCA_017413675.1 Clostridia bacterium
AACCTTCCGATCGGGACCTGCCTGTGGGAAACGATATCCGCTATCGGGACGGTAGGACTGTCCCTGGGAATCACGCCGGAATTGGGATTGCTTTCCCGTATCGTATTGATTCTGCTGATGTTCTTCGGACGCGTCGGCGGACTTACGCTCGTATTTGCCGCCATCAATGTGAATAATGCAAATGTATCCACATTGCCGATTGAAAAGATAAATGTTGGATGAGGAGACTCGAATATATGAAATCTATCCTGTTGATAGGCGTAAACAATTTCGGATCCATGATCGCCAAGCATCTGCACGCACTCGGGCACGAAGTCATGGCCGTGGACCGAAACGAGCAACGGATCAATGCCATCCTTCCGTATGTGACCAATGCACAGATCGGGGATAGTACTAACGAAATATTCCTCCGTTCGCTCGGCATCAATAATTTCGATGTATGCATCGTGACGATCGGCAGCAATTTCCAGAATTCCCTGGAAACAACCTCCCTTTTGAAGGAACTGGGCGGGAAACTGGTTGTATCCCGTGCGGACAGGGATGTACAGGCGAAATTCCTGCTTCGAAACGGGGCAGATGAAGTGATCAACCCGGAAAAGCAGATTGCCGAATGGGCCGCAATCCGCTATGCCTCCGATCATATTCTTGACTACATCAGTCTGGATGAGGATCATGCCATCTACGAAGTTTCTGTCCCGAGGGACTGGCTTGGAAAATCCATTGCACAGATTGATATCCGCAAACGTTACGGGATCAACATTCTGGCCGTCAAGACAAACGGGGTCATGAACCTTTCCGTGACTCCGGATATTGTTCTGAGGGAAACCATGACCATGCTGGTGCTCGGAGAAGAACGGGCCCTGCGTAAATGTTTCAAGATATAGTATCCTGAAAAGCTTATCTCGGAAATCTGAACATGGAGTTGAGGTGTGGAAGATGGGAAGACGCATCCTGGTCCTTCCTTATGATAGGGAATGGAAACAGAATTTCCTGGCCATTCAGAAAGAACTTTCTTGTGCATTGGGAGATCTTGCCGTTTCTATTGAACATGTCGGCAGTACGTCCGTAGAAGGACTGGCAGCCAAACCGATCATCGATATCGATGTCGTAGTAAAACCCGGAGATGTTGCTCCGGCGATCAAAGCATTGGCAACGATCGGATATCGCCATGAAGGGAATCTTGGCATCGACGGCAGGGAAGCCTTTGACTACGAAGGCAAAAAGCTCCTGCCGGATCATCACATGTATGTCTGTCCGCAGGATTCTCCAGAATTAAAAAGACATCTGGCTTTCCGGGACTATCTGCGCAAACATCCGGAAGCAGTCACGGAGTATGGAAAAGTAAAACTGGAAGCAGCCGCCCTGTATCCGGACGATATAGATGGATACATCCGACATAAATCGCCCGTAATTGAAAAGATCTACAGGGAAATCGGGCTGCTGTAAACATCGATAGGCCCGCGGATTCACCCCAAACAAACAATGCCTGGCAGCACAGAGCCCTGTACCGCCAGGCATTTCCTTGATCCTGTTCTAAGCCTTTTCCCGTTCGAAGGTGATCAGAAGATGGACCCACCAATAGGACCAGTAGGTTACATCCACTACACGCCAGCCTTCTGCCGCCATACGGTTCATCAACGCCTCGGCTTCTTTTTCCGTAGTCTTCATAAGGCGATACTCTTTCATATCTTTCCCTCGCTTTCCTATGTATTTTGATTATATCCGAAAAACGAAGGCAGGACAATAATGGCAGGAAATAAAAGCTTTATCTGTCCGTAAGCCGGAGTTCTCGTCCCACCCTGCCGTTCAGACCGGGGCGGGATGATCTTTGCTTCTCCGGAAAGAAGTATTATAATAGTCTAAAGCCATTTAGAGGGATACGAAATCAAATCCAGCATTCCTATTTTCCAGCAGTATTCCTGCCGGACCAGCTGAACCAGGTGTCCCGCTCAACGTTTTTCCAGGAGGATCTTCCATGCTCAGAAAAAGAATCACCGCATTCTTTCTCGCACTTCTGTTAGCATCACTGTGTGTTCTGTCCGTTCCGCAGAGTGCCATGGCCGGCGAGGAAAAAGAAATAGCCCGAATCGAAAAGAATATCCAATCGATCATTCAATCTCTCAACCACCTGAAAGAGTCTTTCGGCCCAGAGGATACTTCAACTCTTACGCAGATTTTTAGCGGGTTCATGAGCGCTTTTTCCACCATTGGTTCTGTGGTAGGTCCGATCAACGGAAGTATTGCCTTTCTGAAACTGATCGGTCTGCTGAAGGATGGAACTGCGGCTTCCCTGGCCAATATAACCACACAGCTCAATATCATTAAGGAAAAAATCGCCCAGATGGATACCAAGCTGGATATGATCACCGAGCAGATGCAGATTATGAAGGCATCGGATGATTTCAATGCGCGCACAATCAAGTCCATGCAGATGGTTTCGGCCTGGCATGCCTTTGAATCCAACTACATGGAAAACAAAATGGATGAACTCATGCGCCAATATAACGTCATGGTCATGGATGGACTGAAAGCATGGGTGGAAAACAGGGATGACAGCGCCCGTCACGGCGGAAATATCGACCTGGATACCGTATTGCTTTTATACCGGTGCACAAACGCTCCGGATACTGATTATCCCGGACCCCTGGATGAATTGAAGTTCGAACTGGATAATGTAGATGCCAATCGGTTCTCCACAGACAAAAGTACTTCCTATGATTACCCGGATCCCTATATTATTTATGCGGACCAGATGGATACCCGGTTTGACAAATATGTGGTCCTGGACAAGACCTTCTTCCCGGCCAAGGGGGAAATGTACTGGAATGTAAATACCTTCCGGGATGATCTGAAGAATTATATCAAAAATAAAATCCGCGGTTATTTCGAAACGAAAAACTTCTCCCATTTCCAGTCCTGGAACTACTATGAATTCAATGCCTACGGCGATGCATCCCTGCGTACAGAGGAGCTGATCGATCAGACTGCCGAAGATGCCCTGCAGCAGGTAATTTACCGGGTTATCTCCTCCAAGCTCAATGAATCCGCTGATTTTTCCAGTAAGGCCTGCACCTATTTTCAGGAATACTGCCATCAATTGACTGCCCGTCAATATGGGATAGATGCCCTGCTGATGAGCATGTACCTGACAAACTCCTTTGAATATGAAATCAAGGACGATATTACCGCCTTTCTGGATCAGATGGCCTTCAAAACCGGTGTTTACGGGGTATTTGCCGCACATGTCGCCGGAATGTCCAAATCCGTTCAGGATACGGATAAAGCCAATATCATGACAAATCTCTGCGATGCGGTGGAGAAGATCACGGACGCAAAAAACACTGCCATAACCAATACAGACAATTACAGTTATGTTACCGGAACCGTACTGGAATATGGAGAAACGCGTTTTACCGCTTCCGTCACCGTTGACTGGCGTCATCGCGGAAGTTACTATGCCTATCGGTCCAGCGACGGCGGAAACTTTACCACATCTGTCACAGACAGCAGCGGCAGTAAGGTTTCCGGCGCTCCCCTGATCGGGGACAGCAATGTGGTTCTGCTTACCTACCTTCTGAATGCAAGCGGACAATCCCTGGATCATGATTTCATGAACAAGCATATGTCACCTTCTGTAAACCATGATGACTTCGCCGGCCTGATTACCAGTCTGGACGGGCAGCAGGTAATGGGGGAAGGGACCTATCTTTCCCTGAAAACAAACAATATCATCGGGGATTATTTCAGCGGCAACCCGGATATCTATCTGAATTCCCTTCCCGGCGACGCTGAGTTCGGATACTTCCCGGTCCGGAATATGATGGTCGGCACTCTGTATGAACCTGCTCAGATAAAACTGAATGTACATACACCGCTTACAGGGATTGCGGTATACGGGGAAGACCATACATTCTGGGTCACGGATGAATCCGCGGTCATGGGGAACAGCCGCAGCAACTGGTTTGTGTCCCATCGGCAGGACAAGCAGACCGACCGGGATATCATCAGTAATGTTTATTACACGACCACCTATGATATCAAAACATATTTCAACTGTATCATTTCCAAGCCCCTGGTACACAGCGGGTTATCTTCCGAAGAATACAATGCCCTGGATTCCTTTAAGGAGGTCCTGGAGGAACTCAACGGGGAAGGGCGCACCAATAACGGCGGAGGGCACAAACACGAATGGGATGAGGGAGTTATCCGGGAATCCGAGGGAGAGATTCCGGCCACAATCACCTATACCTGCAAAACAGATCCTGCACACGTACGTACAGAATACTACCCAAACCATGATATGGTAACCCTGACTTTTGATCCGAACGGCGGTGTTTTCCTGGGAAGTACCAAGCCGGTTGCCATGGAATTTGAATCCGGCAAGGAAATCCAGCTGCCCGGTGCTCCGGAACGGGATGGCTATACCTTCGTGTTCTGGGATTCCAGTGAATACCCGGCGGATGCTGCCTATCTTCCAACTGCCAGTCGGACTTTCAAAGCTGTCTGGAAGGAAGGAGAGAGTCCCGTGCTTCCGGATGAATCCATTCTTCCGGAAAACACCAAAGTGCCGATCAATAATTCGTCCGGTTCGGGACAGAGCAGCCGCACAATTCCAAACAGCCTTTGGATCCTATGGAGTTTCCTGGGCTGTGTTGGCGGCGCCGCGATCCTCACAGGCATCATTCTCCTGATTCGAAAACGGAAGAGCCTGTAATCCTTCTTTGTGATCAAGCCTTGTCTGCCTTTGCCCGGCCGGCAGGGCTTTTTCATTTGTAAACCGCTATACAGAAATAACATGGGATCTACATAGAGTTTGCCTTGTTTTTTTATTCAGCGTTTGCTAGAATGATACGAATTTGCTTGAACGGGCATCCCATACACTGATCTGAGATTGCCCCGGATACAGATTCGCATAAAAACTCTTGAACTCCAGGAAAGTAGTTCCCCGGCTCATGAAAACACGTATATCCCATGAAAACCCACTTCGTATCACTCTGTTGATGATGATGCTGTATGCATTCTCCAACGGGGTTCAGTACATCGGATATAACCATATCCCGTTGTTTATCAGTGCCCAGTCCTTTGCGGATGACTCCACGATCGGATACGCTACAGCGATCGGGGCTGTTTCCACCATTATCGCCCAGCTTTTCTGGGGAAGGATCTCCGACCGTTCCAGCAGCAAGAACATGGTGCTTGTAATTGCCCTGCTGGGCATGAGTCTGACCTCCCTGTTCTTCTGGCAGGATATGCCTTCCGCCCGTTTCCTGTATTGCGTCATGCCGGTTTTCTATTTCTTTTTTCTTGCCCCACAGTCCATGTCCGACACTATCTGCATTGAGAACATCGAAAAAACCGGGAAACCGTTTGCCTTTATCCGTTCCGCTGCACCGTTTTTCAGTACCTTCCTGGCATTCCTTATGTTCATACTCCCGAATCTCTCCGTGAAGAGCATGATCATGATCTATACTTTCTGCCCACTGCTGGCCATCCTGCCTGCCGTGCTCCTGCCGAAAACAGAAGGACACTTCCGGAAAAACGCTGCCGATAAAAACGCCAACCATTCGATGCTTTCCCTTCTGAAGAATAAAAAAATGCTCTTATTGCTGGCATTCGGTTTTTTTGGCTTCACATTCGGGAACATCCCAACCACCTATTTTTCCGTCTATTACAGCACGCCCCGCGGCCTGAATGCCGGTACCAGCATGCTGGGACTGTTCTTTGTCCTTTCCATTGCCATGGAATGTCTCGTACTGATCTTCAGCGGACGGCTCATCAAAAAAGTCCATCCATTCCTGATTCTGGGCTACCTGCTTTTGTGGAATGCTGTCCGTATGTTCCTGATTTATATCATCCAGAATCCTTACCTGATGCTTGTCACCGCCCTGTTCCAGTCCATCTGGTTCGGTCTGATTTTCTCCACGGCAACTCCTCTGATCAACAGTATCGTGGCTCCCGAACTGAAGGCAACGGGACAGAGTGTCTGGGTCCTGACCGCTTTCGGGATTTCACAGATTCTGGGGAACCTGCTGGCCGGAGTCCTGGCCGACTTCCTGTCCATGCGGCAGATCTTCCTGGTCGCCGCAGTCGGGTTCATCGTCCTGTTCTGTACACTCGGACCGATGCTTCTGCATTCCGGCCATGCTGAAATGAAAAAGGCATTCCCGGAAAGGGAAGCCTGATTCCTGTCCTTACTCATCTTCCGACACTGCGTAAAAAGGAGATGTACTGCCTTGAAAGAAGTATGGCGTGCCGTTAAGTTTACCCTGATTTCCATCAGTGCAGGCCTGATTGAGTTCGGCTCTTTCGCGCTTCTCAATGAAACTCTGCACTGGCCATACTGGCTCAGCTATATTCTTGCCCTGATCCTCTCCGTTGTATGGAATTTCACCCTGAATCGGAATTACACGTTCAAATCCGCTGGGAATGTCCCAATAGCCATGCTGAAAGTTGCCGCTTTCTACGCCGTTTTCACGCCCCTGACGGGATGGCTGGAACACTGGTATACGATGGGGCTGGGCTGGAACGAGTATGTGGCAACCATCCTGAACATGCTTTTGAATTTCGTAACGGAATTCCTGTACCAGCGTTTCTTCGTCTTTGGAAAAACTCTGGATACCCTGGAAAAGAAAGAAAAGCAAGAAGACAAAAATAACGAATCCCTTTCCTGATTTTTCTTTGGAGAACCTCGCGGTTCTCTTTTTTGTTCCCGAATTCCACAATCCGGGAGATTAGGATTGAACTGCTCGGTTAACTTTGTTATGATAAAAACAACATTCCAATACTCATCGAATCCATCACAAAGGAGCGGTTTTATGTTCAACGAAGAGAAAATATGGATTGCCAATAATACGGCAGGGGAAAAGGTGTTTATCCTTCCCGGCATGGTCAATCGTCACGGACTGGTAACCGGGGCTACCGGTACCGGTAAAACGGTCACATTAAAAGTAATGGCCGAATCCTTTAGCGACATGGGCGTTCCTGTTTTCATGGCAGATGTCAAAGGGGACATCGCCGGCATGTGTGCTCCCGGCAGGGACAGCGAAGACATGCAGGCCCGTATCCAGCGTTTCGGCCTGAACGAGGCAGGATTCAGCTTCCATGGATACCCGGTAACGCTCTGGGATATCTTCGGAAGGAACGGAATCCAGTTGAGAACGACTATTTCCGAGATGGGACCGCTGCTCCTGGCCCGGATTCTGGGGCTGAACGACCTGCAGAGCGATATCCTGTCCGTCGTATTCAAGATTGCGGATGATAATAATCTCCTTCTGGTTGATACCAAGGACCTGAAAGCCATGCTGGCCTATGTAGACAGCCACTCTGCGGATTTCCAGGCAGACTACGGCAAGATCAGCAGCGCTTCCGTCGGCGTAATCACCCGTGCCCTGGTTGCTTTGGAAACGGCAGGCGGCGATGTGTTCTTCGGGGAACCCGCACTGAATATCACAGACTGGCTTTCCACCGGTTCCGGCGGAAAAGGCATGATCAATATTTTGGACAGTTCCTCTCTGATCAACAACGGCAGGCTGTATTCCGCCTTCCTGCTCTGGCTCCTGTCCGAACTGTTCGAAGTCCTGCCCGAAGTCGGCGATCTCGCCAAACCGAAGCTCGTCTTCTTCTTTGACGAAGCGCATCTTCTGTTCAACGATATCTCCCGCGCGCTGCTGGAAAAAGTGGAAATGATGGTCAAACTGATCCGTTCCAAGGGAGTCGGCGTGTATTTCTGCACGCAGAACCCGCGTGATATCCCGGACGGCGTTCTGGCCCAGCTGGGCAACAAGGTACAGCACGGTCTGCGTGCCTATACCCCGGCGGATCAGCGTTCCGTACGCGCGGCAGCGGATTCCTTCCGGATCAACCCCGCCTTCAACACCTACGATACCATCCTGAATCTGGGAACCGGCGAAGCGGTTGTTTCCTTCCTGGATGCGAAGGGAATCCCGGGCATGGCGGAAAAGGTATTTATCCTGCCCCCGCAGTGTTCCATGGCTGCCATCAGCTATGAGGACCGTGACCGGATTATCAAGGAGAGCCTCCTGTACAGTAAATACTTCAACCCGGTGGATCCGGAATCCGCCTATGAATTCCTGATCCGCATGGCCGTGGATGAAGAGAAGGCTATGGAAGCCATCGAAGCGGAAAAGAAAGCGCAGGCGGAAGCGGAAAGAGCTGAAAAGGAAGCCCAGAAGGCTGCGGAAAAGGCTGAAAAGGAAGCCCAGAAAGCCGCCGAGAAAGAGGCTAAGGAAGCCCAGAAAGCCGCCGAGAAGGAGGCTAAGGCTGCGGAAAAGGAAGCTGCCAAGAGGAAGAATGCCCGTAAGAGTGCGGCCAAGGCTGTCGGAAACAGTGTTGTCGGAACCGTCGGCCGTGAGGTCGGGAAGAGCCTGGGCGGCAAATTCGGGAAATTCGGAAAGACGCTCGGCGGAAACCTCGGTGCCAGCCTGGGCCGCGGAATTCTCAGTACCCTGTTCAAAAAATAAACAATTTTCTGTACAAAAAGAGACGCTTTGCAATACTGCAGAGCGTCTCCGTTTTTTGGTTCTGTATTTATCCGATCAGGCTCCTGGAAGAAATGTACTCTTCCTTGGTTCCGAAGAACAGGTCTTTCCCGATATGCAGGATATGGGAAGCATACTTGACAGCCGCTTCCAGGTCATGCGTAATCATGATCACGGTAATGCCCTTGTCCCGATTCAGGGTCTCAATGGTTTCATACATCTGGGTTGTATAATGGGCATCCAGGCCGGCAACCGGCTCATCCATCAGTAAAAGACTGTCCGTCGCACAAAGCGCTCTGGCCAAGAGAACCCTCTGCTGCTGTCCGCCGGAAAGGTCCCGGTAACTGTGGTTCTGCAGTACTTCCAGTCCCATGCTGTGCATATAGGTATGCGCCTTATCTTTTTCCTCCCGGCTATAGAAAGGATGATACCCGGACATGTTCTGGCAGCCGGAAAGGATCACTTCCCATACCGAGGCAGGGAAGTCTTTCTGCAGGTTGGTCTGCTGGGGCAGATACCCCACCTTGTTCTTCTTCAGGCCGTCACCGGTAATAATGTCACCGCCAAGCGGCGGCTGCAGGCCGAGAAGCGTCCGCATCAGGGTAGTTTTCCCGGAACCGTTTTCTCCGACAATGCACAGATAATCCCCGGCATTTACCGAGAAATTCAAAGGGGGCAGGATCGGTTTTCCTTCGTACCCGACAACCAGGTCCCTGCACGTAATCAAAGCCATCTTCTTCCCTCCGGACTGAAACTGCTTAGGTTTTCCAACCTTCCTGTTTGCGTCTTAACTATACAGGAAACGGGGAAGATGTCAAGCATATGCGCAGACAGTACGAAACAGGAACCGGCTGCAGCCGGTTCCTGTCTGTTTTATCTTCCGTTATTGGTTTCTGGTCCTGGGATCCAGGTAATCCCGGAGAGCATCCCCGATCAGGTTGACAGCGATAACGGCCAGGGTAATTGCGCATCCGGGGATGATCGCCAGATGCGGGGCGCTCCAGATATACGGACGGGCCGTATTGAGCATCGCTCCCCATTCCGGGGTCGGCGGCTGGGCACCCATTCCCAGAAAGCTCAGTGTCGCCGCTGTCAGGATACAGCCCCCGATACGCAGTGTGGCCTGAATAATGACGGGCCCGATGGAATTGGGGATCAGGTGTATAAAAATAATCCGGAAGTCCCCGGCACCTGCCGCTTTGGCAGCCTCCACGAAATTGGTTTGTTTGATGGAAAGGAACTGTGCACGGACCTGACGGGCAAACACGGGGATGGAACTGATCCCGACCGCGATCATCGGGGTAAAAATCCCGGGCCTCATAATCATGACGATCGCCATAGCCAGAAGAATGCTGGGGAAGGAGAGCAGTACATCACAGATCCCCATGATGATCTTATCTGCAATTCTCCCGTAGTACCCCGCAATGGAACCCAGGATCAACCCGCCGACCAGTCCCAACAGGACAGCAATTATCCCGGAAGACAGGGTATACCGGGCCCCGTGCACGATTCTGGCCAGTTCATCCCGTCCGATTTCATCCATACCCAGAGGATGCTGCAGGGAGATTCCTTCCTGGGCATGCGAAAGATTCTGGTTAAAAGGATCCTGTACCAGGAACGGTCCCACAATAGTAATGACGAGAATAATCCCCAGCAGGATTGATCCGATCCGGGCGGAAGGATTACGCATGAAATTCCGAATTTCTTTCATAGCCGGCCTCCGTCCTATTCATACCGGATCCGCGGATCCAGGATCCCGTACAGCAGATCGGTAATCAGGTTGATCAATGTAAAGGTGACAGCCATTAAGAGGATGCCGCCCTGCACGATCAGAATGTCCCGTGCGCTTAAGGCATCCACGATCATCCTCCCGAGCCCAGGCCAGGAGAAAATCGTTTCCGTAACAACCTGGCCGCTCAGAAGCACACCCATCTGCAGTCCAATAATCGTCACAATGGGTACAGCCGCATTCCGCAGGGCATGCAGGTATATAACCCTTCCGGCACTCAGGCCCTTGCCCTGGGCTGTACGTACATAATCCTGTCCCAGGATTTCCAGCATACTGGCCCGGGTCAGCCTGGCAATACTGGCAGCCACATTCAGTCCCAGCGTCAGGCTGGGCAGGACATAGGCAGCCGGGGAATCCATCCCGTAGAAGGGCAACCATTTGAGTTTGACGCCGAATACGACGATCAGCAGGAGGGCCAGCCAGAAGGAAGGCATGGAAACGCCGACAAAGGAAAAGGCCATCGCCGTCGTATCGGAGGCTTTTCCGCGGTGGGTCGCTGCAAAAATGCCGACAGGGATCCCAATCAGCACAGCCAGAAGAAGGCTGGTGCAGGTCAGTTTCAGGGTATTCCACCAGGCATAGGACAGAAGGTCCCAGACCGGTGCATGGTTTTTGTAGGAATACCCCATGTTCCCGTGGGACAGGTTTTTCAGATAGGTCAGATACTGTTCGAAAAGCGGTTTATCAAGACCCATGGATGCCCGCATGTTTGCAATATCTTCTTCGGTAGCCTGGGAACCGGCCATTGCCCTGGCCGCATCTCCGGGCAGGGAATGCAGCAGAAGGAAAGACAGCGTGATGACCCCGAGAAGAATCAGCAGGGTGATCCCGATCTTTTGCAGTACGTATTTCAGCATTTCAATCCCTCCTTCCGCTTGCAGTCAGAGCAGCCGTGCGGCCGGAAAGCCGCACAGCTGCAGGGTAAACAGGTTGCTTATTTTTCGATATAGGCATGGTTAAGAAGCACATGCTCATCTGCCAGGATATCCAGGCCTTTGACATTCTTCTGGTAAACAACGATCTGCTTGGGATAATACAGGAAATTCCAGGGGGCTTCATCCCAGATGATCTGCTCAGCCTGCCCGTACATTTCCGCACGCTTGGTGTCGTCCGTTTCCTGCTTCGCATCGTCCAGCAGCTTGTTGACTTCCGGATTGTCATAATGGGCGAAGTTGAAGGAAGTCGTAGCGACATTGAACGGATCCAGGCCGCGTCCGGCTTCGGCAGTGGAAGGACTCCAGCCCATATACAGCATATCAAATTCCGCATTCTTCAGTTCGGCAAACATGGCCTGGGTTTCCCACTGCTGGATCTTGCAGTCGATCCCAATCTTGGCCCACTGCTGCTGCAAAACTTCCACAACTTTGGTATCCATCAGATAACGGCCCTTGGGCGTCCAGATGGAGATTTCAAAGCCGTTTTCATAACCAGCTTCCTTCATCAGTTCTTTTGCCTTATCCAGGTTGAACTCATATTCACCGACCGCTTTGTAACCCCAGGTCTTGGGAGCCAGGGGAGAGTCGGCCAGCGTAGCCAGCCCGCCCAGGACATCATTAATGATCTCCTCCCGGTTCGTGGCATAGTTGATGGCCTGGCGCACACGGACATCCTTGAGGGGAGTATCCTTGCTCAGGTTGTAGGGAACATACATGGTCATCAGGGTATCGGAAAGGTCTACGACAACATTCTCGTTCTTCTGCAGACGTGCCACTTCGGTGGAAGGAAGCCCGTAAGCGATATCGCCTTCCCCGGATTCCAGCAGCAGCGCACGGGTCGCATCATCGGGAACGATCTTATAGGTTACTTTCTTGACTTTGGCAACATCCCCGAAGTAGTCATCGTTCCGCTCGAACGTGGCATACTCGTTGACTTTCCATTCCACAAACTTGAAGGGGCCAGTTCCGCTGGGATGCAGTGCATAATCCGCACCGTATTTTTCCAGGGCGGCGGGACTAATAATCGCAGCCGCCGGGTGGGCGAGGCGGTTCAGAAGGGACCCAACCTGGGTAGACGTCGTGATTTCCACGGTATACTCATCCACCACATTGACAGCGGAGATCATTTCCAGGATGGAGCGATTGGGGGATCCGGTATCCGGATTCAGAATCCGTTCCAGGGTGACTTTGACCGCATTGGCATTGAACGCACTGCCGTCATGGAATTTAACACCCTTGCGCAGCTTGAACGTCCAGGTAAGGCCGTCATCGGAAACGCCCCAGTCTTCGGCAAGATCCTGGACGATCTTCATATCCTTATCAAAGGTTACCAGGTTGCTGTACAGCCCGCGGTTGGCACTTTCCGTCCGGCTGTCATTACAGATCTGCGGGTCGAAACTCGAAAAATCACTGCCCGTCAGGATGGTCAGTTCCTGATCCTTTTCATTCTTGCCTTGACTGCATCCGGAAAAGATCATTACCATTGCCAGAAGCAGGGCAAGAAGCACTATACTTGTTCTTTTCATAGAATCCTCCTGTATATTCTAGGCATGTCGCCATAGTTCACTTTGTCAGCGGGAAATGGCAGGCGATCATTTCCCTTCCGTTGTATTGTTTCTCCGGCCGGACATGCCTGCAGATTTCCTGCGCGTAGGGACAGCGCGTATGGAAGCAGCATCCTTCCGGAATATCGGTGGGAGAAGGGAGATCCCCTTCCAGGATCATCCGGGAACTCTTCTGCGCCGGTTTGGTCGTCGGAACTGCCGAAAGCAGCGCCCGGGTATAGGGATGTCTGGCTGCATACAGGTCTTTCGAACGAATGACCTCCACCAGGGATCCCAGATACATTACCCCGACCCAGTCCGAGATGTACTGGACCACATTCAGGTCATGGGAGATAAAGAGGAAAGAGACCTGGAATTCTTCCTGGATCCTGACCAGGAGGTCCAGAATCTGGGTCTGCACGGAAACATCCAGGGCCGAGACCGGTTCGTCCAGGACGATCAGTTTCGGGTTCAGAATCAGAGCCCTGGCAATCCCGATCCGCTGGCGCTGCCCACCGGAAAACTCATGGGGATAGCGGGAATAGTAATTCCGTTGGAGCCCGACCCGTTCCAGCAGGTCTTCCACCTGTGCTCTCCGGCTTTCCGGTGTCCCGATATGGTTGGTAATCAGGGGTTCTTCAATGGATTTTCCCACGGTGATGCGAGGATCTAGGGAAGCAAATGGGTTCTGGAATACAATCTGGATTCCCTTGCGGATCTGGCGCAGTTCCCCTTTCTTCAGAGCGAACAGGTCCTGTCCGTCAAACCGGATTATCCCGTCTGTGGGCTGCAGCAGTCCACAGATCATCCTTCCCGTTGTGGTTTTTCCGCAGCCGGATTCACCGACCAATCCGAAGGTTTCCCCCGGGAATATTTCAAACGAGACATCGTTAACCGCATGTACCGCGATCTTTCTCAATTTCTGTCTGTGGATAAAATCCTTGCGTGCCCGGTCTACCTGAAGAAGCGGGGAAACACCGGTATTTACTGGTTCTGTCATTTCGTTCCCTCCGTTTCAGAATCCTTGCCGCACCGAAAACAGGCTGTGTAAGAATACCCGTTCTCCTGCAGTTCGGGTATCGTCTCCCGGCAGGCTGCCTCGGCATACGGGCATCTCGGGGAGAAACGGCAGCCCGGCGGATAATCAGCCGCTGACGGCACGGTTCCCGGGATCGCTTTCAACGTTCCGCGTTCCTGGTTCGGGGACGGGACACAGGACAAAAGTCCCTGCGTATAGGGGTGCTGCGGATGGTTATAGATGGAAGAAGCCCCACCGGTTTCGACAATCTTCCCGGCATACATTACGGCGACCCTATCCGCAATCTGTGCAACCACTCCCAGGTCATGGGTAATGAACAGAAGGGTCATGTGCAGTTTTTCCTTCAGTTCTTCCATCAATTCAATGATCTGGGCCTGGATGGTGACATCCAGGGCTGTGGTCGGTTCATCCGCAATCAGGAGTTTCGGTTCACAGATCAGCCCCATGGCAATCATGATCCTCTGCTGGATGCCGCCGGAATGCTGATGGGGATATTCATTCATAATCCGTTTGGGATCCGAAATTCCGACCAGGCGGAGCATTTCCTCCGCCCGGTTCAGCGCTTTCTTTTTCGGCATTCCCTGATGCACGATCAAAGGCTCCGTCAGCTGCATCCCGATCGTATAGACCGGGTTCAGGGACGTCATGGGCTCCTGATAAATCATGGACAGCCGGTTTCCGCGGTAAGCACGGAGCTGGCGTTCCGATTTCTGAAGAAGGTCTTCGCCTTCAAAGAGGATTTCCCCGGATTCATAACGTACCGGGGGAGTCGGCAGAAGCTGCATGATGGATAAAGCCGTAACGCTCTTCCCGCATCCGGATTCTCCGACCAGGCAGAGGGTTTCTCCTTCCTCTATGGAGAAGCTCACCCCGTCCACCGCTTTGGCAACCGGTTGCATCGGAGGATAAAAATAGGTCCGAAGATCCCTGATTTCCAGTATCTTTGTCATATTCCTCCTCCTTTCACAAACCGCTTCTTGCATTTAACGCTTTATCATAATAAAGCATTGCCGGTATAAGTACAATAGTGTCTGTATGTCCAAAAGGTTTTATTTCTGTAAAAAACCCTGTTCCCGAACAAAATCAGTAACTTCGTACCTGGGCTTGAGCCCCAGGGAATAACTGCAGCTTTCCCGCCAGGAGAAATTCTGCACGCCGCCGGAGTTTTCCAGGAAAAACCTGCGGACCTCCTCATCATAGGCTGCAATCTTCTCCGCATCGCCGTCTTCCGTATACCGGTCCTTCTTGACAACAACATCATAGGGAAGACGGGGACGCTGCAGCGGCACCTCATCGTAGTATCCCAATGTGAGGACAAACAGCGGCATCACCAGGGAGGGAAGATCGAACAGATTCTTCATTAGATTCATATCGTTGCGGACCCCGCCTACGACAACCCCGCCCAGACCCAGGCACTGTGCTGCAATCATGGTTTTCTGGGCGGCAAGTGCCGCATCCACGCAGGCCACGGTATACGCTTCCGTATTATGCAGGATGTCAGGATCTTCCGTTTTAAGATATTCCGAATTCCGGTGCAGATCGGCACAGAACAGGAGCGTAATAGGCGCATTGACCAGCCATTCCTGGCCGCCGGCCGAAGCGCAAAGTGCTTTTTTCTTTTCCGTATCCCGGATATCAATAATGGAATAAGCCTGGAAATGGCTGGAAGTCGGTGCCATCTGTCCGCACCGGATGATGGTCTTGATCACTTCTTCCGGTACCGGGTCGCTCTTCAGTTTTCGAACGGAGCGGTGTCCCATCAGGACCTGAATCATTTCATTGGTTTCCATATCAAATACTCCCAGTGTTTGTTTTACATTTCGCCGAAGAAACGTCTGGCGTTATTGTAGAGGATGTTTTCGATCACTTTGTCCGTAAACGGCATATCCTCCACCTGGCGGATCGTCTCATCCAGCTGCAGTCCGTTCATTGCCCAGTTTGAAGCAAAACAGAACTTGTCCGGGAAGGAATTCTGGATATGGTAAACAAGGAACTCATATCCGTTGCCCGGCTCCAGCAGGTTTTTGGGCGGGATGATTTCCGTATCCAGGAACACATTGTCATGCCGGATTACCACGCCGACCGATTCATTCATCCACGGCCATCCGCCCACCGTAATCATGATCTTCAGTTCCGGGAAGAAGGACGCCACTTCGTCGATGTTCCTCGGATGCCCGATATCCATGGGCAGCGTAGAGATCAGGTTCATATTCGCATAGATGAAAACCGGAATCTTCAGTTCTGCCGCTTTGGCATACAGGGGATAACAACGTTTATCATTGGCCGCCATGCCGATCCGGATGGGGGAGATGTACAGGGCGGAAAGGTTCCTTTCCCTGACATAGTATTCCAGTTCCCGGACAGCATCCATCCCTTTGGCCGGATTGATGTAGCAGGCACCCTTCAGCATATCGGGATACCTTTCAACCAGTCTGGCCGTTTTTTCGTTGTCCCGGTCGTGGGAACCGGTGAATCCCCACTCCACACCGATTTCCCTGGCATGTTTCATAAAGGATTCTTCCGTCCAGGCATACTTTTTCGAATGTTCCTGTACGACTTTCTTAAAGGCTTCCTCTCCTTCTTCCGCTACGATTCGGTCCAGTTCATCAAGATCCAGCCCGATCGCCTTTGCCTCCCCGCCGCGGAACAGGCGCCGGTATCCCATGCGGGTATGCGGGCCGTCTCCCAGGCAGTACATACTCAAACGGGTCAGATACAAATCCTCCCCGGTAGGAATATCCATATACAGATCAATCACCTTGGATGCCATAAGACAAGTACCTCCTGCGTAATTATCCAGGTTCCCCACGGGAACTGTGCAAAAAACGGCACAACCATATTATTATAAGTATACAATTATTCCTGCTGCTATACAATCATCCTGCAGGATTTTTATTGAAATCTTCATATTTATACATCCCAAGTTCCAGACTGGGTCCCTTTCCGAAATTGTTGTATCCAACATTAAAATCGGGTGAAGTTTCCTGTTTGCAGTTGCGCAACCGGTCCAATTCGGCTACAATGTATGTTAGGATGAGGCAGTAGAGGTCCTAAACCGGAAACGGTCCGGTTTTTACTGCATAGAGTTTTTGAAAGGAGTTACGAAATGGCAAACCTGGATTTAAGCAAATATGGTATTACCGGTGTTACCGAAATCGTACGCAATCCTTCCTACGAAGTTCTTTTCGAGGAAGAAACCAACCCTGCACTGGAAGGCTATGAAAAAGGCCAGGTCACGGAGCTGGGCGCAGTCAACGTGATGACGGGCATCTATACCGGCCGTTCTCCTGATGATAAATTCATCGTAATGGATGATGTTTCCAAGGACACCGTATGGTGGACTTCCGACGTCTATCCCAATGACAACCACCCTGCTTCTGTAGAAACCTGGAAAGAGGTCAAGAAGATCGCTCTGAACGAACTTTCCGACAAGAAGCTGTATGTCGTGGACGGTTTCTGCGGCGCCAACAAGGACACCCGCATGGCCATCCGTTTCATCGTAGAAGTTGCCTGGCAGGCTCATTTCGTGGAAAACATGTTCATCATGCCTTCCAAGGAAGAGCTGGACAATTTCGAGCCTGACTTCGTGATCTACAACGCTTCCAAGGCGAAGGTAGAGAACTACAAGGAACTGGGCCTGCATTCCGAAACCGCGGTTGTCTTCAACCTCACCGACAGAGAATCCGTTATCCTGAACACCTGGTACGGCGGTGAAATGAAGAAGGGTATGTTCTCCATGATGAACTACTACCTGCCGCTCAAGGGCATGGCCTCCATGCACTGCTCCGCCAATACGGACATGGAAGGGAAGAATACCGCCCTGTTCTTCGGTCTTTCCGGCACCGGAAAAACCACACTGTCCACGGATCCCAAGCGCCTGCTGATCGGCGACGACGAGCACGGCTGGGATGACAACGGCATCTTCAACTTTGAAGGCGGCTGCTATGCCAAGGTTATCAACCTGGATAAGGAATCCGAACCGGATATCTACAACGCCATCCGCCGCAACGCGCTGCTGGAAAACGTCACGGTAGACGAAAACGGAAAGATCG
>JAFPSR010000049.1 GCA_017413675.1 Clostridia bacterium
CAATCCGAACAACGGCTGGATCTTGCTCGGTGTAGTCGGCGGCTTTGTAGCGGGCGTTGGACTGTTCAATCTCGTCGCCGCCTGGCTGCACCAATATCTGGGGCATGTCTTCACGCTGGTTTGTCTGCTGGTCGGCGGCGGCCTGATGGCGTTTACCTGGTTTGTCCTGCTGTAAGAAAGGATACAATACTTGTCTTTATTTTGAAGGAATGACCCTGATTTGTTTTATTATCTGTTTTGTTCTCGTTTCAAAGACTCGCTAGTTATTGGATTTCCAAGATAACGTATTGATTCTTACCAATACAGCAAACCACAATCAGTACCGGCTGGGTGATTTGACGGTTTCAGACTTCCATTTCAAGCAAACCTCTGTTCAGATAAAAGCAAATAGGTGTGATCTTGAATTGACCAATCTTCCATTCGGACTGTATGACGTAAATAATTATGAGGAATTAAAGGCATACATCATTTCCGCATACTGACATTAACGTTACGAAAAATAACGATAGACGCATTTTTTACTAAAAAGCAATCTTTAGCCAGAAGCAGGTTGCTATTTTCAAGGATAGCAACCTGCTATTTTTTTAGGGGTTTGTGAAAGCAGCCTTACGATTTCCCTCTTTTCTCTTTCCCCATATGGACGTCTATTCCGTGGGAACGATATGGAAATCGTTGCTGAAAAGGAACCGGATGTCATTGCGTTTATGGAATTGACGATAGACAACGCGGCAGCCGTTGAGACAGCAGTTCTATTAAATGAAAAAAAGTTGACGGATATATGAGGGTTCGCAACTTGTAGTTGCGGACGATACAGATAATGCACCTGGAGGTTGGTGGAGAGATTTGCCTGTATCAGGTAATCTATAATTACAACGCGGGGCATAAACGAAAACAGCACGTATAGACGGTAAGGAGAATCAATATGAGCTTTGGAAAGAACCTTCAGTATTTACGCCAGCTCAGTAAAAACATGACGCAGGAAACGCTTGCGGAAAAACTAAATGTAAGCCGTCAGACAATCTCAAAATGGGAAATGGATGCGGCGAACCCTGAAATGGATAAAGCTCTGGAAATCTGTAAGATCTTTAACTGTTCTCTGGATCATCTTTTCAGGGAGGAAATGGACAAACGCAGTGATGCGTACTCAGATCTGCGTGTGGAAGAGGTGGCTGGATTCCGATACCTAGAGCATACGGTGATCAGTACAGAACCGGAAAGTGATGCAATAAGCCGCATGTATAAGATGGCAGAGGAAATCGGGATCGTTAATCCGAGGGTGATCGGATGGGATTTTCCGAATCTTTCGCAGGAGCAGGTCAATGTCTTTAATATGCATGGATATACGGCTGCTTTGATATTGCCTGATGAGGTAAAACCCGAAGGGTATCAGGTCAAAAAACAAGCTGCGCACAAATACGTGGCTATTCACATTGAAAGGCCGTATGATAACCCCTTTGTAACCATACCGGGAGCTTATCACACTTTGTTTGATTACATGAGAACGAATGGGCTGGAACGGGTGGACAATGAAGTGATTCCTTGTTTTGAAACAGTCGGAGAAAGCATGGATGTTTATATTGCGTATAAGTGAGGTGTAATCCATGAGTTTACAGTTAGTAAAGGCAGGCATTTCTGATGCGCTTACATTGAACGAAATATCGAGGCGTGCATTCGACAGTGATATTCAGGTTGGTGCAGCCTCGCCCGGAGGGCCTCCCGGATATATGTCATTATCATTTCATACAGAAATGGCACAGCAGGGGCATCTGTACAAGTTGACCGATGAGGGATTGATTGTTGGCGGCGCCATCCTTTTTTTGAATAATAATGTTATGAATGTTGCCAGGATATTTGTGGCTCCGGAATACTTCCGAAAAGGGTATGGGATTTATATAATGCAGGAAGTGGAAAATATGTTCCCGGAAGTAAAAGAGTTCACACTAGATACCCCTGTTTGGAATATCAGGACAAACCGTTTTTACTCTAAACTCGGTTATAAAGAAATAAAGCGTGACAATGAATTTGTATTTTATGCAAAAGCTCGCTGAACCAGGATTTGGACAAAGCTAAAGAACTGGAATATGTGACGTAATAAGACCGGTTGTTCCGTTTGGAACAACCGGTCTTTCTTATAAGGCTTCCTCATCCCACCCGTGGGATGTCAGTACACGTTGTGTTTTGAATCCGATTTCCACCAATAATTCCCGTACGGTGGAGAAAGCATATCCGATGGTTGTTGTCTGATGACAGTCGGAAGACAGGAGGATAGGAGCATGCATTCGGCAGCATTCTTCCAACAGGAACCGCTGTGGATACGGACTTACCTTATAACCGCGGCTCATGGCTCCGGTATTGACCTCGATGATCTTTCCGGCTTCCACAACTGCGTGAAGGGCTTCCAGAGCCAATCTCTGATAAACGGGGTCTTCCGTATCAAATACGGGATTATGATCACACCAGATCGTGACAAGGTCAAAATGGCCCTGGATAGGATAGGGATTCTCCAATGCGAAGTCACAGACACGCTCAAAATAATTGGCCTGCAGGGCATGGATATCCCCGTGGAATCCCAGACGCAGCGCCTCCAGGAATTCTTCCCGGTGATCCACCTCGTAGTATTTCCCTTCCGTATAGAAATAGTGCATGGACCCGATTGTATAATCAAACGGATAGGGAAGGCAGGGAGACGTGGAATCCAGTTCCATCCCTGCAAAGATTTCCAGTTTTCCGGCGAATGCCTGTTTGATTCTCCGGATTTCGGCAAGATAGTCCGGGACTTTTTCCTCCTGCATGCCCCATGTATTCGGGACCTGCATGGGGGCATGATCCGAAAAACCCAGGGAGGAGAACCCAAGTTCGACCGCGGCGGCAGCCATTTCGGACGGTGTGTTTTTTGCGTCGGAAAGGATGGTATGGGTATGGAGATTCTGCATGAACGGAACCCTTCCTTACTGCATAGTTTCCTGCTTGACCTTGTGATCGACAACATGCCTGCCGGCAAGTTCTTTCCGGATATCGTCCGGGGTGATGGATTCATTGACCATCAGGACCATGACATGGTAGCACAGATCCGCAATCTCGAATACGGTTTCTTCCTTGCTGCCTTTCATGGCGCCGATGATCACTTCCGTACATTCTTCCCCGACCTTTTTCAGGATCTTTTCCTTGCCTTTTTCAAACAGGTAGGTGGTATAGGAACCTTCCTTCTTTTCCGTCTTGCGCCCGACCAGCAGGTCATACAGTTCGTCAATGGAGAACGCGGTGACATCCGGGTCTTCATAAACCGGGTTGAAGAAGCAGGAATTGGCTCCGGTATGGCAGGCAGGGCCGTCCTTGATCACTTCGATCACCAGGGCATCCTGGTCGCAGTCTGCCTTGATCGAAACGATATGCTGGACGTTCCCGCTGGTTTCCCCCTTGCGCCAGAGCGTCTGTCTGGAGCGGGAATAGAAACAGGTACGTTTTTCCTGCAGGCTGATTTTCAGACTTTCTTCATTCATGTAAGCCAGCGTAAGGACTTCTTTTGTATAGTAATCCTGCACGATTGCCGGGATCAGTCCGTTTTCATCGAATTTCAGCATGATGGGATCCTCCTTGTGGTTTAGATACGTACGGGTATATGGTTCTGGGCAAGATACGTTTTCAGATCCGAGATGGCTACCTGGCGGAAGTGGAAGATGGAAGCTGCCAGCCCGGCATCTACCCGGCTTTCCTTCTCGAACAGTTCCTTGAAATGTTCCATGTTCCCGGCCCCGCCGGACGCGATCACCGGGACATCCACCAGTTGGCAGACGGCATGGAGCATGGGAAGGTCAAATCCCTGCTTGACACCGTCCGTGTCAATGGAGTTGAGTACGATTTCCCCGGCCCCGAGACTGACACCCTGTTTGACCCATTCCAGGGCATCCAGGCCGGTATCTTCCCGTCCGCCTTTCACAAAGACGTGAAAGCTGCCGTCTACCCGTTTGACATCCATGGACAGAACGACGCACTGGCTGCCGTACCGCTGGGCAGCCCGGTAGATGAGTTCCGGATTGCGTACGGCGCTGGAATTGACGGAGACTTTGTCGGCACCGCATTTCAGGACCCGGTCAAAATCGTCCACGGAAGAGATATTCCCGCCTACCGTCAGAGGAATAAAGACGTGGGAAGCAACCTCCTTGAGAATGTCCGTAAACAGGGCGCGGCCTTCAAAGGAAGCAATGATATCGTAGAATACCAGTTCATCCGCCCCGCTGTCATTATAGAAGGAAGCCAGTTGTACGGGGTCCATGACATCCTGTACGCCTTCAAACTGGACTCCTTTGACGACTCTCCCGTTTCGGATGTCCAGGCAGGGAATGATTCTTTTTGTCAGCATATGTTACCCCCGAGCGGCCTGAATGGCCTCTTTGAGTTGGATCCGGTTTTCATACAGGGCTTTGCCGATGATGGCACCGTCAACGCCGATTTCCTTCAGGTTCCGGATATCATCCAGGCCGGTCACGCCGCCCGATGCGATGATGGAAAGCCCTTTCAGTTCCCGCAGGGAAACATAGGCGGGGAGGTTCACCCCGCGCATGGCACCGTCCCGGGAAATATCCGTATAGATGACAGTGGATACGCCCAGTTCGGCTACCCTTTGGCAAAGGTCCCGGGCGGACACCTCAGAGGTGGTCTCCCATCCGTTGACGGCGACCCATCCGTCCCGGGCATCAATCCCGGCAACGATATGGGATCCGTATTTCCGAATCATATTTTCGGTGAATCCGGGATCCTTTACCACGACGGTTCCCAGAATCACCCGGGCTACCCCGGCTTCCAGATAGCGGACGACCTGTTCTTCCGAACGGATCCCGCCGCCGACTTCGATACGGAGGCCTGTCTTTCCGCAAAGTTCGGAGATCACAGAACTGTTTTCCGGTTTTCCGCTGCGGGCGCCGTCCAGATCCACGACGTGGAGGTATTCGGCTCCCTGTGCGGCAAAAGCTTCGGCGGCTGCCAGGGGGGACAGGGCATACGATTTCTGTTTGCTGTAATCCCCCTGCAGGAGGCGTACAACCTGTCCGTCGATCAGGTCAATGGCTGGTATGATAATCAAGTGGTTTCTCCTTTACTGTCCGTCCCATTGCAGGAAGGAATCCAGAATCTTCAATCCTACGCTGCCGCTTTTTTCCGGATGGAACTGCGTCCCATAGATATTCCCGCTGCGTACGATTCCGGGCACATCCACATGGTAATTGGAGGAGGCGATCAGGGCATCTTCACAGTTGCAGGCGTAGAAGGAATGGACATAGTACACATAATCCCCTTCCCGGATCCGGGAAAGGATCGGGTCCTGGGGGCGATGGAACTTCAGGGAGTTCCAGCCCATATGGGGGACCTTCATGGCAGGCGGGATGACTGCCTTGAGTGGGGATACGACGCCGCGGATATAGTGCAGGCCTTCATGCAGGCCGAACTCGCTGCTTTCGTCAAACAAAAGCTGCATGCCCAGGCAGATGCCCAGGAACGGGACCCCGGAATGGGCCAGTTCATCCAGCGTGGGAATCAAACGGGTTTGCCGGAGCTTTTCCATGGCATCGCCGAACGCGCCGACGCCGGGAAGGATCAGATGGTCTGCCTTGCGGAGCTGTCCTGCATCATCGGTGACGGTTACCGGGTAACCGAGCTCCCGTATGGAAGCCTGGAGGGAGAAGAGATTTCCTACCCCGTAATCAACAATCGCAATCATATCTTATTTTCCTTTTCAGATAATTCCCTTGGAGGAAGGAATGACATCCGCCAGATCGGGATTGATCCGGACGGCATCCCGCAGGGCCCTGGCGAATCCCTTGAAGCAGGCTTCCAGGATATGGTGGGAATTGCTGCCGCTGATCTGTTTGAAATGAAGCGTTGCTGCACTGCTCCGGCAGAAAGCCAGGAAGAATTCCTCCCCGAGTTCCGTGTCGAAATCGCCGACCTTCTGGGTGGGCAGGTCGATCCCGTACTGCAGCGTGCAGCGCCCGCACAGGTCCAGTGCGGTCAGTACCAGGGTCTCATCCATCGGCAGGAGGCTCTGGCCGTACCGCTCGATCCCGCGTTTGTCGCCCAGGGCTTGTGCAAAGGCGGTTCCCAGTACAATGCCGACATCCTCAACGGTGTGATGGTAATCCACTTCCACATCGCCGGTGCAGTTCACGGTAAGGTCGAACCTGCCGTGCTTGGCAAACAGGGTCAGCATATGGTCCAGGAACCCGCAGCCGGTCCGGATGGTGCCTGCTCCCGTACCGTCGAGGTTCAGGGTCAATTGGATATCGGTTTCGGCAGTTTTTCTTTGAATGCTGGCAGATCGCATATTAGGCCTCTTTCATAAAGGATTTGGAAACGCCAATGACAGTTTCCATGTTTTCCCTGGACCCGATCGTAATCCTGACAAAATCGGAGATTCTGGGATTGTCAAAATGACGGACCAGGATGCGGTGGTCCCGCAGGTATTGGAAATACCGGTTGGTATCTTTCCCCTCCGGACGGGCAAAAACAAAGTTTGCGGCGCTGTCCAGAACTGTAAACCCGATTTCCCTGAGGGCACCGGTAAAATACGTACGGTTATCAATAATCTTCCGGATACAGGTGTTGAAATACGCCGTATCCCGCAGGGCTTCTGTCCCGCACAGGAGGGAGAGACGGTTGATGGAATAGGGATCGTAGGAATATTTGATCCGAATCAGGTCATTGATGACCTCAGGGGAACCCAGCGCAAACCCGAGGCGGGCGCCTGCCAGGTTGTAGGCTTTGGAAAAAGTGGAAACGATCAGCAGGTTTTCGTATTTTTCCAGCAGGGGGACGGCACTCTGGGATCCGAAGGCCGCATAGGCTTCATCCACCAGGACGATCCGGTCCGGGTGCGCCCGGAGGATGGTTTCAATTTCCTCCCGGGTCATTTCGATGCCGGTCGGGGCGTTCGGGTTTGCCAGGACGATCATGGAATCGGCATCCGCATAATCGTCCGGGTGGATGGTGAAATCTTCCCGGAGCGGCACCGTGCGGTACGGGATGTTGTACAGGGAACAGAGAACCGGGTAAAACCCGTAGGTGATATCCGGGAAAACGACCCCGTGATCCCGGTCGCAGAAGGCCTGGAAACAGACGGAGAGGACCATGTCCGAACCGTTGCCGGTAAATACCCGGGAAGGGGAAACCCCGTACTTTTCCGCCAGCGCTTCGGTAAAGACCTTTGTTTCCGGATCGGAATACAGACGTAGATCCGAAAGGGCGGCCTGATTCACCAGGGAGAAAATCCCGGGGGCAGGAGGGAAGGGGCTCTCGTTCGTGTTCAGTTTGATATATACGGTATCCTGCGGCTGTTCCCCGGGAGTATAGGGGGACAGGGCGGATAAACGTTCGGAAAGGAACCGGCTCATCTTATTCCTCCTTGAAACGGATGGCGATGGAAGAAGCATGGGCGTCCAGCCCTTCGCGGTGCGCGAAATCCTCGATCCGGCGGTGTACGGCGGACAAGGCTTCTTTAGTATAATACAGATACGAAGATTTTTTAACAAAATCATCTACGGAAAGCGGGGAGGAGAAACGGGCGGTCCCGCCGGTCGGCAGGGTATGGTTGGTGCCGGCGAAATAGTCCCCCAAAGGTTCGGGAGCGTAGCGGCCCAGGAAGATGCTGCCCGCGTTTTCGATGCGGGGAAGCAGAGCGAAAGGATCGTCCACGGCCAGTTCCAGATGTTCGGGGGCAACCAGGTTGCTTAATTCGACGGCTTCATCCAGCGAGGAGACCAGCAGGATCATCCCGTTGGTTTCAATGCTCCGGCGGGCGATCTCTTCCCGCGGCAGGACGGAAAGCTGCACTTCCAGTTCCTGCTGGACGGCAAGGGCAAGTTCCCGGGAATCCGTGATCAGGATCGCGGTTGCCATCACATCGTGCTCCGCCTGGGAAAGGAGGTCAGCAGCCAGATAAGCCGGAGAGGAACTGCCGTCGGAGAGAATCAGGATTTCACTGGGGCCAGCAATCATCTCTATGGCGATTTCTCCGAAAGCCAGTTTCTTGGCAGCCTGCACGAAGATATTTCCCGGACCAACAATCTTGTCCACTTTCGGGACGCTTTCCGTCCCGTAGGTCAGGGCGGCTACAGCCTGCGCGCCGCCGATCCGGAAAATGCGGTCGACTCCGGCGATCTTTGCCGCGGCCAGGATGTTGGGATTGATGTTCCCGTCCCGTCCGGGCGGGGTGGTCATGATGATCTCGGGCACACCGGCCAGCTTGGCGGGGATTGCGTTCATGAGGACCGTGCTGGGATAAGCAGCGGTTCCGCCGGGGACATAGATGCCGACGCGTTTCAGGGGCGTGATTTTCTGCCCCAGGATGATCCCCTCCTGTTCGGCAATGGCATACCCGCTGCGGACCTGTTTGGCATGATAGGCGCGGATGTTGGCGGCTGCCATTTCAAGCGTCCGGATGAAGTCTTCCCCGACCGAAGCATACGCTGCTTCAATCTCCTCGGGGGATACTTCCATCGTAGTGAGGACCACATGGTCAAACTGTTCGGTATAGGCTTTTACGGCGCTGTCCCCGTTTGTCCGGATATTCTCCATCATGGATGCTACGCTTTTCTCGATGTCTTCCGGGATGGCGGTTTTCTTTCTCGCGGCCATCTCAAAAGCCTGGGTGCCCTCTGCAATTCGGATCATGATTCGATTTCCTCCGTCAGTTTTTTCACGATATATTGAATGGAATCCAACTGGAAATGATAACTGCTCTTGTTGCAGATCAGCCGCGCGCTGATCGGGGCGATTTCCTCGATGATATGCAGGTTATTTTCCCGCAGGGTCGACCCGGTTTCCACGATGTCGACGATTACGTCGGAAAGGCCGACCAGCGGGGCAAGCTCAATGGACCCGTGCAGTTCGATGATCTCGATCTGCCGGTTTTTCCCCCGGTAGTAGGTCTGGGTTACATGGGGGAAGGAAGTGGCAATCCGCAGGGGAACTGCCGGATCGTCCACGAAATCCTTCTTTCCGGCTACGGCAAAACGGCATTTTCCGACCCGGAGATCCAGAAGCTCGAAGATATCGCTCGGCTGTTCCATGAGGATATCCTTGCCGACCACCCCGATATCCGCAGCCCCGTGCTCGACGTACACCGCCACATCGGACGGCTTGACCAGGAGGTAGCGGACGTTTTTATCGGGATCCTCCACGATCAGTTTCCGGTCATCGCCGAGCGATCCGGAAACCCCGTATCCGATTTTATCAAACAGGGCATAGACAGTATCCCCTAAACGGCCTTTCGGCAAAGCAATGTTGAGCATACTCAAACCTCCTTCCAGGAACCGTCTTCCCAGCGGTAGCAGGAAGAATACAGATAATGGTCAGACGGGGTTTCCTCCACACGGACACTCAGTCCGCGGGAAACAAGTTCCTGCACTTTCTCCTGCAGGATGTTCAGATCCGCCTTTCCCCCTGTCAGGAGGAGGACATCTGTCCGGGCGGACTGCGGTTTGATCAGCATCCGCTCCACTTCGTCCAGTGCGATGGCAAACCCGATTGCCTGTTCATCCTTCTTGCCCATGCTCTGCGGGAGCAGGTCATACCGGCCGCCGCTCAGGACGACCCGGGGCAGGGAAGGCAGATATCCTGCAAAAACGAGGGCGTTGTAATAGCGCATGTTGTTGACCAGGGAGAAATCCAGGCGGAGAGCCCGGGAAAGGGGATCGGAAGCCAGCGCCCGGTAAAGAAGGCTGATTTCCTCCAGGGCGTTTTCCATCTGCGCATTCCGGCACAGGGAACGGGCCTGCAGGAGGATCTCCGGAACCGGTCCGGACAGGGAAAGAAGACGAAGAAGATCATCGGCACTGCCGGAGGGAACTGAGCATTTTTCACAGAGAACACGCAGTTCATGTTCGTTTTTCTGGGACAGGAGCGCAAGGGCAGCAGAGCGGTTTTCCTCATCAAACCCGCACCGGTCCAGAAGCGGGGAGATGAACCCGATATGGCTCAGATCCAGGGAAAAATCCATTTCGATCAGGGAAAGGCTTTTCAGGGCAAGGGAAAGGATTTCCAGCTGGGTATAGCTGCCCACTTTCCCCAGGTATTCCAGCCCGATCTGGGAGATTTCCCGGTATTCGTGCATCTGCCGGGATGGCCGGTATACATTTTCGGAATAATACCACTTCTCATTTCCGTCTGTCTGGGTATTCCAGTTCTTGACAATGGAAAGCGTGATATCCGGTTTCAGCGCGAGCAGGGTTCCGTCCAGGTTCTGGAACGTGATCAGGTTCTGATCGGCCAGGAATTCCCGGTGCTGTGCGTAAAAATCATAGGTTTCGAAACTCCGCATTCGGAAACGGCGGTATCCATACTGTTCATATAGGGAGCAGAGACTGCTCTTCAACTGTTCTTTTCTGTCTGTAGAAATCATCGACACCATAAATCCCTCCCTGTCAGTATACAGTATACCACACTTTAGTGCTTTATTCAAGTAAAGCGTTAGTAAAATAAAGTGCAGAGAAACAACAATCCAGTTTTTGTAAATATATGCAGGAGATATTGGGGAAACGAACCCCTTTTTTTCAGTTTGATGTATGTTTATTCATCAGATTGCCATGATTTTAACTATTCTTATGTTTGACACTGGAAAAGTGGATGATATAATGAGAAAAACCCTTAAGGAGGCATTTGTTATGACGGAACAGCTGCTGGAAATTGCTGAGCGTCTTCGAACGCTTCGGGAAATCATGGAGATCTCGGAGGAAGAGATGGCGCAGTCCTGCGCCGTATCTATTGAAGAATACCGCGAGTACGAAAAAGGGAATAAGGATTTCTCCTTTTCCTTTATATATAATGCCGCAAATAAGCTGCAGGTGGATGTTGTCGATCTGATGAGCGGGGACTCCCCCAAACTCAGCCGTTGCTGCTTGGTCAAGGCCGGAAAAGGATACAAGATCAACCGCCGCGCTGCCTATGATTATCAGCATCTCGCATTCACGTTCCGCAACAAGAAGGCGGAGCCGTTCCTGGTTACTGTGGAACCCAAGGAAAACGAAAGACCGGTTCTGCATGCCCATGAAGGCCAGGAGCTGAACTACATGACCAAAGGCCGCATGATGTTCTATCTGGATGATATTTCCTATGAACTGGAAGAGGGAGACAGTATCTACTTCGACTCCGGCATCCCGCATGCCATGCGTGCCCTGGACAACAAGCCGGCCCAGTTTCTTGCGGTAGTCATTCAGTAGAAACAAGAAGGAACAAGTATATGGAATTATACAGCAGATATACAGGCCTCAAACGGGAAGATTTCACTTCCTATGAGGATTTGCGTCAGAGATATAAACTGACGATCCCTGACAATTTCAATTTCGCCTTTGATGTGGTGGATGAATATGCCCGGCTGACGCCGGATGCCCTGGCAATGCGCTGGGTCAGCGCTGAAGGAGAGAAGATTGATTTCACCTTCCGCGATATGAGTGAAATGAGCAACCGGTGTGCAAATTTTTACCGGGAACTCGGTGTCCGGAAGGGGGACCGCGTCCTGCTGGTCCTCAAGCGCGGGTACCAGTTCTGGTATGCATTCCTGGGTCTGCATAAGGTCGGCGCCATCGCGATTCCGGCAACCAACCTGTTAACCCCGAAGGACTATGTTTACCGCTGCAATGCGGCCGGGATCAAGCTTCTGCTGATTACCGGCGAGGACAATTGCGTGGAAAATGTCTGTGAAGCGCTTCCGGAATGCACGACGGTGGAAGCCTGCGCATCCACGTTCGGAAAAGTACCGGAAGGCTGGCTGGATTTCGACAAGGAAGTGGCCAGACAGAGCCCTGTTTTCGAACGTCCGACCGGAGAAGAAGGTACGGTCAAGGAAGACCCGATGCTCCTGTATTTCACGTCCGGGACAACCGGATATCCCAAAATGGTATGGCATGACCATACCTACGCTCTGGGACATCTCCTGACAGGCGTGTTCTGGCACTGGGTGGAAGAAGGCGGACTGCACTTTACGATTTCGGATACCGGCTGGGGCAAGGCAATCTGGGGCAAGATGTACGGCCAGTGGCTGGGCGGAAGCGCCGTGTTTACCTATGACTTCCACCGCTTCCACGCGGATGACATTCTCCGGAAGATGGAACAGTACCATGTGACGACGTTCTGCGCGCCGCCGACCATGTACCGCTATATGATCCAGGAAGACCTGAGCAAGTATGACTTAAGCTCCCTGAAGCACTGCACAACGGCAGGGGAAGCCCTGAACCCGGAAGTGTACAACCAGTGGCTGCAGAAGGTCGGACTGCCGATTTATGAAGGGTTCGGGCAGACGGAAACCACGCTGTGCGTATACACGGCCTACCCGTTCGTAAAGCCGCGCCTGGGCAGCATGGGGCTGCCTTCCCCCGGATGGGACCTGGTGATCGTGGATCCCGACGGCAAGGAACTGGCCCCCGGCGTTACCGGGGAGATCTGCGTGAAGGCGGACCGGGAAAAGGGAATTAAGCCGAACGGCCTGTTCGGCGGGTATTTCCGGAATGAAGCTCTGACGGCGGAAGCCTGGCACAACGGGCTTTACCATACGGGGGATACCGCTTATAAGGATGAGGAAGGATTCCTCTGGTATGTAGGCCGCATCGATGACGTCATCAAGTCCAGCGGTTACCGGATCGGGCCGTTTGAAGTGGAAAGCGCCCTGATGGAACATCCTGCCGTGGTGGAATGCGCGGTTACCGGTGTTCCGGACGATATCCGCGGATTCATTGTTAAAGCGACGATCGTCCTGGCGCAGGGATATGAACCGTCCGAAGCGCTGACCAAGGAACTGCAGAACCATGTCAAGCGGGTTACGGCCCCGTACAAATATCCGCGCCTCGTGGAGTACGTGGATGAACTGCCGAAGACCATTTCCGGAAAGATCCGCAGGGTCGAAATCCGGGAGAATGATCTGGCCAAGATGAAAAAGAAATAAACCAAAGGCGGAAGCAACCAGAATCGGCGGCTTCCGCCTATTTATGCACCCTGCTTCCTGCCCAAAAAGATACAGCCTCTGATTATCCCGGTATTATGGGAAACCAAAGGCTTTTACCAATGCTTTTTGTCCGTTGACTCACTATGCGGTTTCCAGGATGCTGACTTCGCCGTGATCCAGGATTTCCCGTTTTCCGTCCGGATAGAGCACCTGCAGGGCACCGGATTCGTCTATGCCCTCTGCCGTTGCCGGGATTTCCTCCCCGGTAGCCAGGCGGCGGACCAGGATTTTCCGTCCCAACAGGAAGCAGTATCGGCGGTAATCCGCAAGATAGGAAGTGTCCGGCAGTTTTGTATACAGGGAATACAGATGCGTGACCACCGAGGCAATCAGAGCTTCCCTTGTCATGGGCGGGGTTTTATCACCGAAGAGACTGCCGGCTTTTTCCCGGAGATCCGGGGGATATCCGCCCACCGGGTCCGTAAAGTTGATCCCGATCCCGATGACGGTCAGGAGAGGCCGGTTCGGAAGGTTCTGGGTCTGCACCAGGATCCCGCAGACTTTCTTCCCGTTCAGATACAGGTCGTTGACCCATTTGACGGCAGTCTGGATCCCGCATACCTCCCTTACGGCATACAGGACACTGCAACAGGCTATTGCGGGGAGCTGGCGGAGCAGGGGGATGGATAAATCCGGGTGAAAACAGAGGGACATGTAGATGCCGCTGCCGGATGGGGAAAAGAAACTTCTCTGCATCCGTCCCTTTCCGGCGGACTGCTTTTCGGCCAGGACCAGGGCCCAATCCGGCCCCGTCCCCGGATGATTCTTCAGGGCGTAGGTATTCGTGCTGTCTACCTCGTCCAGTACGGTAACAGCAATGGGGAACGGTATGGAAGAGACCAGCTCCTGTTCGGTCTTGACGGTATAAAGTGGCATAAAGCACCTCCCGGATATGCAAATATAATTGTAATCCTTTTCCATAAAAAGAAAAGATATGATATACTCAGAAAAAAGAGATGAATACGGAGGTTGGCAAGATGGGTATCAACATAGCGGCGCTTTTCCACAGAAGCGCGATGGAATACCGGTATTTCTATGACTCTAAACTGTATCTCCGGCTGCGCACGGCAGCGGATGACGTGGAGAGGGCGACTGTGCTGTACGGACATCGTTATCTCCCTCTGGACCTGTTCCCGCAGAAAGAAGCGGAAATGACCAAGATCGCTTCCGACGGCGTGAACGACTGGTGGGAAGCTTCCTTTACCCCGGATGAGCCCAGGGTCCAGTATGAATTCCGCGTGCAGAAAGGGGAGGAAACGCATTATTACTGCGAAATCGGGATCTATGACCATATCGTGGTCAATAAGGCGGGAACGAACAACCTGAACGGGTTTGTCCATCCCCATATCCTGAACTGTGATGAGATCAGCATCCCGGATTGGGCCAGGGGAGCCGTTGTGTATCAGATTTTCCCGGACCGTTTCAACCGTATCGGGGAGAGAGAACCCAACATGGTTCCCTGGGGAACCAAACCGGACCGGCGTATGTTTGCCGGCGGGAACCTGGCGGGCATCCGGGAAAAAGTGCCCTACCTGAAAGAACTGGGCGTTGACATCCTGTATATGACGCCGATCTTTGAAGCTGGATCCAACCATCGTTACGATACGATCGATTATCTGAAGATCGATCCCATGCTCGGAACGGAACAGGATTTCAAGGACTTGGTGGATACCTGCCATTCGTACGGGATGCATGTGGTCCTAGACGGGGTGTTCAATCACTGCAGTCCCAAATTCTTCGCCTTCCGGGATATCTGTGAAAAGGGGAAGGACAGCGAGTATGCCGACTGGTTCTTCCCGCATTCCTATCCCGTATCCTTTGAGAAGGGGAACTATGATACGTTCAGCCATGGCGCGGGCATGCCCAAACTGAACATGGAATCCAAATCGGCCAGGGCCTATTTCCTGCACGTACTGACCTACTGGATTGAAAAGTGCGGGGTTGACGGCTGGCGCCTGGATGTAGCCAACGAGATCGACAAGGGGTTCCTGCGTGAAATGCGCACGACCCTGAAAGAAACAAAACCGGATGTGCTGATTATCGGCGAGGTCTGGACGGATGCCGGGGAATGGCTGCAGGGGGATATGTTTGACGGGGTCATGCACTACCAGATGACGTTCCCGATCCGCCAGAGCTGGGAGGCAGATTCCGAAATTACGGACATGGAATTCTACCACCGGATCCAGATGGCATCCGTGCTTTACCAGCACGGCGTAGCCCAGGCGAGCTGGATCATGCTGGACAGCCACGATACCTCCAGAATGGCGACGGTTGCGGGAAGCAAGGAACGGTTCCTCGCTGCCGCATTCCTGCAGTTCACCCTGCCCGGTGCCCCGTTTATCTACTATGGGGACGAGGTTGGGCTGGAGGGCGGCGATGATCCGGAC
>JAFPSR010000050.1 GCA_017413675.1 Clostridia bacterium
ACTCGTATTCCTGCATTCTGGCAAAAAAAGTGTTGAAAACATCCCGTTTTCCCTGCTGTTCCGTATCGGGAAACCGTACCAGACAGGCTGTCTTTCCCCAAAATCCGGATAATCCCACCGGGATCAGGAAACATTTGAGTCGCCTTCTCATTTCTGCTATACTGGAAAAAAGAAGATTGAACAGGAGGTTCAAGTTATGTGGAATCAATTGCAAACGGATGCCTATGAAGGCATGATTGCCGAAACCATTACGATTCCCGGTTACAATCGGGATCCCGTGAATGCCTATTATTCCCGTCCCCTTGGCAACGGCCCGTTCCCGGGCATTGTCATGATTCCCCATATGCCCGGCTGGGATGAATTTACCCGGGAAGCCGCCCGCAGGTTTACCCAGCACGGTTATGCTGTGCTCTGCCCGGACATTTACTGCCGGATCGGACACGGTACCCCGGAGGAAGTATCCCAGATGGCTCGGGCAGCCGGCGGTGTTTCCGACGCGAGTGTCATGGGCGATTGTGAAGGCGCGCTCTCCTTCCTGAAATCCCAGGCCAACGCCAACGGCAAAGTCGGTGTCATCGGCATGTGCTCCGGTGGAAGGCATTCTTTCCTGGCCGCCTGCACCGTAGACGGGTTCGATGCCGCTATCGACTGCTGGGGCGGCGGGGTTGTTGCCAGTCCCGAAAGCGCCACACCCGCAAGACCTGTAGCCCCCTTGACCTATACAGAAAACCTGCAGTGCCCGCTGTTGGGCATCTTCGGGAACGAGGACCGCAATCCCCCGCCTGCGGATGTTGACACGCTGGAGGAAGAACTGAAAAAATACGGGAAAACCTATGAGTTCTACCGTTATGACGGGGCCGGTCACGGAATGTGGTATTACCATAATGCCATGTACCGTCAGGTACAGGCCATGGATTCCTGGGAAAAGGCTTTTGCCTTCTTCGAAAAATATCTGAAAACCTGATGTACACGGAGGCCGATATGGGAAAGACTAAAGTACCATTTGCTGTTATGGCGAAACCCGTCGGTTCTCTGTGTAATCTGAACTGCAGTTACTGCTATTATCTCCACAACGAACAGGGCGGGACAATCGAAATCATGCCGGATGATGTGCTTGTACACTATATCCGGTCCTATATCGATTCCTGCCCGGGAAAAGTGTATTCATTCACCTGGCACGGAGGGGAGCCGACACTGGCTTCCCTCGCCTTTTTCCGCCGTGTCGTTGCCATTCAGAAATCATTCCTTCCTCCCGGGCATGAGGTCTGGAATAATCTGCAGACTAACGGCCAGGCTCTGACGGAGGAATGGTGCCGTTTCCTTGCACAGGAGCATTTTGATGTCGGACTGAGCATTGACGGTGCACAGTGGATTCATGATACCTACCGCAAAAATCTGGCAGGAGAAGGCAGCTGGCAGAAAGCCAGGGATGCAGTATCCCGTCTGCAGAAATACGGGATTCAGCCGGATCTCCTATGTACGGTCACAAGCACTACAGCACAGCATGCGGAGGAAACCTACCGCGCCCTCCGGGATATGAAAACCGGATGGATGCAGTTCATCCCGATCGTTCGCTACAATCCTGACGGGTCCCTTACCGAAGATTCCGTCACCCCTGCCCTGTACGGGGAATTCCTGACCCGGGTCTTTCGGGAGTGGCTGTATCGGGATATGGGCAGGACGCAGGTCCAATTCTTTTCGGAAATCCTGCAGATCCTTCTGGGACGTTCTGCTTCCCTCTGCACCATGCTGCCGGTCTGCGGGCGTGTCCTTGTCGTGGAAAAAGACGGCGGGGTATACAGCTGTGACCACTTCGTCAATGAAACACATAAACTGGGCAATGTAATGGCTCATTCCCTCGGGGAGCTGATCGACAGTGCCCCCCAAAAAGCCTTTGGGGAAAGCAAACGCAGCAAACTGACTCACAGCTGCCGCTCCTGTCCGTATCTCCGCTTTTGCCAGGGCGGGTGTCTCAAAGACAGAACCGGCCTGTCCCCGGATGGGGAAAGCGGACATTACCTGCTCTGCGAAGGTCTCAAGACCTTCTTTGATTCGGCAATCCCGCCGCTCACCTACATGGTGCAGAGAAGCCGGATGGGGATTCCTCCGGAACGAATCATGCAGGAACTCCTGCTGCGGGAGAAACAGAAATAACAGAAATAA
>JAFPSR010000051.1 GCA_017413675.1 Clostridia bacterium
ATGGAACAGTTCGGCTTTACGGCAATGAAGCCTTTCTTCGTACCCAGTCTATTGCGCTGTGCCGGGATAGCCTCGATGTGGCTGCCGTTGATTTCCGGGATCAGCATGGGGACATCCGGCAGTGCCCGGCAGGCAGAGTTGTTGGAAATCACGTAGACTTCCGCTTTCGCATACGCTTCTTCCAGTGCACGGGTTTCCGGCTTGGGCATATCCACGGCGCAGAAAACGATCTGGGCACGGGAAGCAACCGTCTGGACATCGGAAGCATCCACGACAACCATCTTTTTCACGGTTTCGGGAATCTCTTCCTGCATGGCCCAACGATCCTGTACCGCTTCCTCATAGGTTTTTCCCGCGGAGCGGGGGCTGGCAGCCAGGACATTCAGATGGAACCAGGGGTGATTGTACAGCAGGGTAATAAAGCGCTGTCCGACCATTCCGGTCGCGCCGATAACACCAACTTCGAATTTCATAGTCTTTCTTCCTTTCCGTTCATCGGAAATGTTCCCCCAGAGGGAACCGGCCTGATCTTACCTGGCCTTGGTATCGATTTCTTCTTTGATTTTCGCCAGGAAATCTTCCAGCGTCATAACGCCCAGGGATCCCTTGCGGTTTCTGACGGCGACCATGCCGGAATCCACTTCCTGATCCCCCAGCACAACCATGTACGGGATTTTCTTCATCTGCGCCTCGCGGATCTTGAAACCGATCTTTTCATTGCGCAGGTCCGTTTCCACACGGATTCCAGCGTCTGTCAGTATCGTTTCGATTTCCGCCGCCCTGTCATTGGCACGGTCCACGATTGTCATGACCTTGACCTGCACGGGGTTCAGCCACAGCGGGAATGCGCCTGCAAAGTGCTCCGTAAGGATACCGATAAAGCGTTCGATGGAACCGAATACCACACGGTGGATCATGACAGGACGGTGTGCCGCGCCGTCAGCACCGATGTACTCCAGTTCAAAACGCTCGGGGAGCTGGCTGTCCAGCTGGATTGTGCCGCACTGCCAGGTACGGCCCAGGCAGTCCTCGATGTGGAAGTCAAGCTTCGGGCCATAGAATGCACCGTCGCCCTCATTGATGACAAAGGACTTGCCCATGTCGGTGATGGCATCCTTCAGGATATTCTGGTTCTCTTCCCACTCTTCCACGGTACCGATATGGTCCTCCGGCATGGTGGATAGTTCGATCTCGTAGTGGAGCCCAAACGTGGAATAGACTTCGTCGAAAAGCCGCACTACACCCTGGATCTCCTCGCGCATCTGTTCCCGGGTCATAAAGATGTGGGCATCATCCTGTGTGAAACAGCGCACACGGAACAGGCCATGCAAGGTGCCGGAGAGTTCATGCCGGTGCACCAGGCCCAGTTCACCGCAGCGGATGGGCAGATCGCGGTAGGAATGGGGCTCGGAGGAATAGACCAGCATGCCGCCCGGGCAGTTCATGGGCTTGATGCCGTAATTTTCCTCATCGATAACCGTGGTATACATATTGTTCCGATAATGCTCCCAGTGGCCGCTGCGCTCCCAGAGGCCGCGGTTTAGGATCATGGGCGTGGAGATCTCCACATAGCCGTAGCGCTTGTGCACCTGGCGCCAATAGTCGATGAGGGTATTGCGCAGCACCATCCCATTGGGCAGGAAGAAGGGGAATCCGGGACCTTCGTCCGTCAGCATGAAGAGGCCCAGATCCCGGCCCAGCTTGCGGTGGTCGCGCTTTTTGGCCTCCTCCAGCATGGTCAGGTAAGCCTTGAGGGCATCCTTGCTGTTGAATGCGGTGGCGTACAGGCGCTGCAGCATTTTGTTGTGTTCATCTCCGCGCCAGTAGGCACCGGCGATGGAGAGGATCTTGACCGCTTTCACATAGCCCGTGGACGGCAGATGCGGACCCGCGCAAAGGTCCGTGAAATCTCCCTGAGTATAGAAGGAAATCTCGCTGTCCTCCGGCAGGTCTTCGATCAACTGCGTCTTATAGGGTTCCCCCATATCCTTGGTCTTCTGGATGGCTTCATCCCTGGGCAGGGTAAAGCGTTCCAAAGGAAGGTTGGCGCGGATAATTTTTTCCATTTCTTTTTCAATGGCCGCAAAATCATCCGGGGAGAACGGACGGTCCGTATCGAAATCATAATAGAAACCGTTGTCAATGGAAGGCCCGATGGCCAGTTTGACATCCGGGAAAAGATGCTTCACAGCCTGCGCCATGATATGGGAAGCGGTATGCCGGTAAATCCGGCGTCCTTCCTCCTGTTCGAAAGTCAGGAACTTCACGGAACAGTCTTTCGTCAGAACGCTTTTCAGTTCCGCCACTTCTCCGTCGACTTCCATAGCCAGAGCTTCCTTTTTCAGAGCCTGACCCATTGTTGCCAGCAGGTCCAGTCCCGTTACCGGTCCTTCAAACGTACGGTTTGCACCGCCTTCCAGTGTGATCAACATGTCTTTCACCTCATAAAAAGAATAAAAAAACCGTCCCTCAAACAGGGACGGGAAATTGACCCGTGGTTCCACCCACTTTTCACTGTTCCGAAGAACAGTTCTCGTACCAGGCTGTATGGCGCCTGACGCCGTCTCGGTCCCGGAGTGGTATTCACAGTTTCCGCTTAGTTCCCGCTTGCAGCCGGTGACGGGTACTCTCTGAATAAGCCTGCGATCCTGCTACTGATCCGATCTTTCCTCGACTCGGTATCTTGTTATCCATACGATAATCTGCGCCTGCCTTTCTGTCAACTCCTTTTCTGTTATTTTTCTGTTTTTCCGCTCCATACCGCACAAAATGCCTGTTCCGTATCGTACATCCGCAAAATCCGCCTGTACTTTCTCCGGGTTTTTGAGTATAATGGAAACAGAAAATGTAATGGAGGTATCCCTTATGATTCAGATCAAAGTGAAACCGTTGGATCACGAGTCCTTCCGTCCCTACGGAGACTTCGTCAATATGTATCTGGATGGCGACCGTCCTGTACAGTTCCAGCCCGATATGATCGCCCAGACGCTGGGCACCAGTGTTGAGCCTTCCTACTCCACCTGCAAGGCCCAAAAGCGCCCCATGATCGTGGAAAGAAGCGAATATCATTCTCACTGCGGTGAAGCCAACCTGCCTCTGGATGGGGATATCGTCATCCACGTCGGCAAGAGCGGCCGCTTCAACATCGAAAATTTCGATGCCTTCTATGTACCGAAGGGCACCATGGTTGTACTGAAACCCGGTACCTACCACAATGCTCCGTATCCCGTAGACGGCCCCGTCAACACGCTGGTTGTTCTCCCGAACCGTACGTTCGCCAACGATGCTGTCCATGTAACGCACGAAGAGAACGAAAAACTGGAGCTCATTCTCTAGTCCATAAATTCTGTCCCCGTGGCCATGCCACGGGGTTTTTCTACTCATAATGAAGATACAAATGAGAATCAGCGGGTTCCCGCCCATCGCCTCTAAGGATGCACGAGCCCTGATCCTCGGGAGCATGCCTTCGGCCGCTTCCCTGGAAAAGCAGCAGTATTACGGGCATCCGCGCAATGCGTTCTGGCGGATGCTGTATACGATATACGGGGAACCCTACCAGGAAGATTACGAGACCCGCTGCCGGTTCCTGATCCGGCACCGAATCGCCCTGTGGGATGTCTATGCTTCCTGCGAACGGGAAGGCAGTCTCGACCAGAATATCCGAAGCGAACAGTTCAATCCGCTTGCCGACCTGATCCGGGAACTTCCCGATTTGAAGGTTATCCTCTGCAACGGGTCTACAAGCTACAACGCGTTTAAGAAATATTCCAAAGAACAGGAAACCGCTCTTCCCTTCCTGCGGATGATTTCCACCTCCCCCGCAGCTGCCGGCACATCGTTCATGCAGAAGGCGGAACAATGGAAAATCCTGCTGCAATACACGGAATCCCGGTCTGACTGACTACACAGAATCGATCCAGGAGGATCTACTATCATGAATGCAAATCTGATCATCAACAAAGACTATACCATCGGCAAAATCGATGAACGGCTGTACGGATCCTTTATCGAACATCTGGGACGCGCCGTTTACGGCGGCATCTACGAACCCGGCCATCCCACAGCGGATGAAGACGGGTTCCGTCAGGATGTCCTGAAACTGGTTAAGGATCTGCATGTCCCGGTTGTCCGGTATCCGGGCGGAAATTTTGTCTCCGGCTACCGCTGGGAAGACGGCACCGGCCCCAAGGAAAAACGTCCCCGCCGTGCTGATCTGGCCTGGTATACCATCGAAGACAATTCCTTCGGGATCGATGAATTCCAGAAATGGTGCAAAAAAGCCGGCGCACAGGTTATGGAAGCCGTAAACCTCGGAACCCGGGGTGCACAGGAAGCCATGGACCTCGTGGAGTACTGCAACTTTGCCGGCGGGACCAAATGGAGCGACCAGCGACGCGCCAACGGATACGAGGAACCTTTCGGCATCAAACTATGGTGCCTCGGCAACGAAATGGACGGTCCCTGGCAGATGGGTGCCAAAACAGCGGAGGAATACGGACGTGCCGCCTGTGAGGCCGCCAAGATGATGAAGTGGACCGACCCCTCCATCCAGCTGGTTGCCTGCGGCAGCAGTTCCAGCGGTATGCCCACCTTCGGAAAATGGGAACAAACCGTCCTGGAAAACACCTATCCCTATGTGGATTATCTGAGCCTGCACAGCTACTACTCCAACCGCGACCGCAACGATGCCGATTTCCTGGCCTGCGGCGACAAGATGGATGCTTTCATCAACACCGTAACCGCTATCTGCGATTATGTGAAAGCATTGAAGAAGTCCGACAAAACCATGTATCTGTCCTTCGATGAATGGAATGTCTGGTATCATTCTCATGAGCATGATTCCAAGCTCAAGCACTGGGAACAGGCTCCCCATCGCTGTGAAGAAGCCTATACCTTCCTGGATGCGCTGGCAGTCGGAAGCCTCCTGTTGACCCTGATCAATCATGCCGACCGTGTCAAGATTGCCTGCATGGCCCAATTGGTCAATGTCATTGCCCCGATTTCTACTGTGAATAACGGACCTGCGTGGGCCCAGACCATCTATTATCCTATGCAGCATGCTTCTGTATTCGGCCGAGGAACAGCCCTGAAGACGCTTTCACAGTGTGAAGGCTACGAGGTGGCTGGAGTCGGGAATGTTTCCTATCTGCAGAGCAGCGCCACGTATGATGAAGAAAACGGCACACTCACCGTATTTGCGCTGAACCGCAATCTGGAAGAATCCATCGACGTTACCCTGGATGCCCAGTCATTCGGGCTTGCCGCCGAAGATTTCATCCAGTATACCTGCGATGACCTGGACAAGGGAAACACCTGTGAGGATCCCAATGCCGTCCTGCCCGGAAAGGCGAAAGCCCTGCCCGTGGAAGAAAACGGGAAATGGAAAGTCTGCCTTCCCAAGGCTTCCTGGAACGTGCTTCGTTTCCGTGTCAAATAATCCAACCCGTATGCTTGGTTCGATCTCCTGCCGGCATCCCTGCCTGGCAGGAGATTCTTTCTTATGGGTTGCACTGTGCAGATCACAAAGTTCTTCCGAAAAAAACATTATGTTTTCGGAAAGTTCATTGCCCGGGGATGACCCTCCCTGTATACTGAAACTACATATTCAGAAAAGGATTCCCTGCTATGCCTTCTTTTGTCTATTTTCTCTGTACACTGGCTGTTGCCCTTGCCGGAGGGCTTCTAGCCAAGAAGCTGAAGCTTCCCGCGGGTCCCATGGTCGGTTCCATGGTCTTTGTGGTCATCTTCAATCTCCTGACGGATTCCGCGGTATTTTATTCTCAGATCAAGGTCGGTCTGCAGATTTTCTCCGGGGCAATGATCGGCAGTACCATGAGTATGGCAGAGATCAAAAGCATGAAAACCCTGGGAAAACCTACGGCTATCCTGCTGATCGGCATGGTATTCCTGAACCTGACTTTCGGAATGGCGATCTACGCGCTTTCCGGTCTGGATGCCCCTACCTCCCTGTTTGCAGCTGCTCCCGGCGGGGTATCGGATATGGCACTGATTGCTTCCGATCTCGGAGCAGATACGGGGTATGTCGCTATCCTGCAGGTTTTCCGTCTTCTGATTGTGCTTCTGATTTTTCCTCCCCTGTTCAAGAAATTTTCCAAGGATCCCAAGAATCTGCCGCAGGAGCCGCTGTCGGATTCCGTTTCCGCTCCGAAACCGGTATTTGAGCCTGTAAGGTTCCTGCTCCTCCTGTTCATC
>JAFPSR010000052.1 GCA_017413675.1 Clostridia bacterium
GTTCGGATTTTCTCCGGGAACTCAAGGAAGTCCGGGTTGACCGGATCCTCATCACCTCCAACACCCTGCGTGCCGAAAGGGATCTGTTCCTGGACGGAATGTCCATAGACGAACTGAAAAGCTCCCTGGCATCCCCTCTGAGTGTCATCGATGCGGACGGGGAATGTCTCTTTGAAGCCCTTCGGTGCATAGCCGAAGACAAACCGATTGATTCTTAGCTGAAGGAAACAAGCAGCATGGCAAAACCGATAGTGGCCATCGTCGGCCGTCCCAATGTGGGAAAAAGCACATTTTTCAATAAAATGATCGGCGAGCGCATCGCCATTGTGGAAGACACTCCCGGGGTCACACGTGACCGCATCTATGGGGATGCCACCTGGCAGAGATACAGTTTCTCCCTGGTGGATACCGGCGGTATCGACCCCTACAGTGATGATCCCCTGCTTCGCCAGATGCGGGCACAGGCACAGATTGCCATCGATACGGCGGATGTGATCCTGTTCTTTGTCGACGGGGCAGCCGGCCTGACCGGTGCGGATGAGGATGTCGCCCAGCTTCTGCGGAGAAGCAAAAAGCCGATCGTCCTGTGTGTCAACAAGGTGGATTCTCCGAAAAAGGAAGATTCCCTGTACGATTTCTATTCTCTGGGACTCGGGGAGCCGTTTGCGATCAGCAGCGTCAACCTGTTGGGGCTCGGAGATCTTCTGGACCAGATCTGTTCCTATCTGCCGGATCCCGATGAAGAGGAAGAAGAATCCGATACAATCCATATTTGTGTGGCCGGAAGGCCGAATGTCGGGAAATCTTCCCTGGTAAACCGCATTCTTGGAGAAGAGCGCGTCATGGTCAGCAACATTCCGGGCACCACCCGGGATGCCATCGATACTCCGTTCACAGACGGTGAGCGGAACTATACCATTATTGATACAGCCGGTATCCGCCGGAAGAACAAAATCGAGGATGCAACCCTGGAGCGCTACAGTGTCATCCGCTCTTTGGCTGCGATCCGCCGCTGCGATGTCGCACTGCTCCTGCTGGATGCGGCAGACGGCATCACAGAACAGGATGAGCGGATTGCAGGGTATATTCACGAAGAAGGCCGCGGATGCATCATCGTTGTCAATAAATGGGATGCCGTAGAAAAGCAGACGGAAACTATGAACCAGTACATCCGCCAGATCCGGGAACGCTTCAAATTCCTGGACTATGCCCCGATCCTGTTTCTGTCTGCCAAAACAGGACAGCGTACGCAGAACCTCCTGCCGGAAGTTGTCGGCGTTTATCTGAATGCAAACCAGCACCTGGCTACCGGGATTCTGAACGAAGCACTGGGAGAAGCCATGACAATCACTCCGCCGCCTGCCATGCAGGGACGGCGCCTGAAGCTGTACTATATTACCCAAAGAGGAATCCATCCCCCGACGTTCCTGCTTTTTGTCAACAAGAAGGAACTTATGCATTTCTCATATGAAAGGTATCTGGAGAATTATTTCCGGAAAACATTCTCCTTCTCCGGAACTCCGATCCGTTTCTATCTCCGGGAAAAGGAAGACAAGGAGGATCTGTAATGTCCGTTGTCAAATGGATCCTGTGTGCCGTGATCGGGTATCTGCTGGGTTGTATCTCTTCCGGAATCCTGATCACGAAAGCATTCTCCCATGTGGATATCCGCAGCCGCGGATCCGGGAATGCAGGCGCCACCAATGTATACCGTGTACTGGGAGCCCTTCCTTCCCTGCTCACACTCCTATGTGACATGCTCAAAGGTGTCCTTGCCTGCCTCATCGGTTCGTGGCTGTGCGGAAGAAACGGAATGCTGCTTGCCGGTCTGTGTACCATCCTTGGACACAATTTCCCTGTTTTCTTCCGATTTAAGGGCGGAAAAGGGATCGCTACAACGATTGGCTGCATGCTGATGATCCAGCCGATCTTCGGACTGGTCGGCCTGATCGGCGGATTAATCGCCATTTTCTTTGTCCGGATTGTCTCTATCGTATCCCTGTGCGGTGCCTTCCTGTATATCGTCCTGACCCCGGTGTTCCACTGGGGAGACTGGCTGCTGTGCGGATATGCCGCAATTGTCGGGATCCTTGCCATCTGGCAGCACCGTTCCAACATTAAACGGCTCGCCGACGGAACCGAACAAAAGAACAAGCTTGACTTCTCCAGCAAAAAATAGGGACATCCCGAATCATCTGGAATCACAAAAACCCACCGGTTTTCTCAAGCCGGTGGGTTTGTTCTGGTTTAACATCCGTTGATTAAGCTTTCGTGACAGAATTAACTGTTTCAAGGTCAGAAGAGATGGGAAGAGTCAAGATACTCCTGATATAGATAGAAAAATCCCGAGGGGAGAACTTTTTCTCAAGTTCCCCCTTCGGGAAATCCTTTTTGATACAAATCCAGAGTTATCAGTCATCCAGTAAATCCAGGATTGCGGATTTGGGTCTGGCACCGATTGCCTGATTGGCAACTTTTCCATCCTTCATAACCACCAGCATCGGAATGCTCAGGACGCCGAAGGAGCGGGCCAGTTCATCCTCTTCGTCCACATTAATCTTCCCGACGATTACGTCGTCTCTCTCTTCCGAGATCTGGTCTACCAGAGGAGATACCATCCGGCAGGGGCCGCACCATGCTGCCCAGAAGTCCAGCAGGACTGGTTTTTCTGCTTTCAGGACTTCTTCCTGAAAATTGTCTTTTGTGATCACTTTTACTGCCATAATAAATCTCCTTTCTGTGCAGAAGTCATCTCTTTCTGTTTCTATTATACCCGAATTACGGATAATTGAAACAATAACGAGCGAACTTCATAAAAAATCATTCCGATTTCTCCTTTCCCCCTCTTCCGGAGTCTCTTGACAGTCCAGAACCTGTCGCCTATCCTAATTGTAAAGGTTTTTCCTTCCCACTAAACAGGATGGAAAAACCATCCCGTTCTGGCTGTTCGTGCCTGATTTTTTGATTAATCGGAGGATCGGAACATGGATAAAAATGTATTGGATACTAATCTTACGGGAAAGGTTGCCGTAGTTACAGGAGCCGGCGGTGTTCTTTGCAGTGCATTCTCTTCTGTACTCGCTGCCGCCGGTGCAAAAGTTGCACTTCTGGACATTAATCTTCCCGCAGCGGAGAAAGTGGCACAGGAAATCTGCCGTCAGGGCGGCACTGCCAAAGCGTATGCCTGCAACGTTTTGGACAAAGAAGCCTGTCTGCAGGTTGCTGACCAGGTTCTTCAGGACCTGGGTCCCTGTGATATCCTTCTCAACGGAGCCGGAGGGAACAATCCCCGGGCTACCACCGATAAGGAATACTATGAAGCCGGTGATATCGATGCAGACACCAAGTCATTCTTTGATCTTCAGGCCGAAGGCATTTCCTTTGTCTTCAATCTGAATTTCCTGGGAACGCTCCTTCCCACCCAGGCTTTTGCCCGCCAGATGCTGGGGAGGGAGGGCTGCAACATTCTGAATATCTCCTCCATGAATGCTTTTACCCCCTTGACCAAGATCCCCGCCTAGTCCGGAGCCAAGGCAGCCATCTCGAATTTCACCCAGTGGCTGAGTGTCCATTTCAGCAAAGCCGGAATCCGTGTCAATGCTATCGCTCCCGGTTTCTTTGTTACCCAGCAAAACCACGACCTTCTTTTCCATCCGGACGGAACCCCTACCGAACGCAGCAACAAGATTCTGGCGGCCACTCCCATGGGTCGTTATGGAAAACCTGAAGAGCTCGCAGGCGCAGTTCTGTTCCTGCTCAATAACGAAGCTGCTTCCTTTATTACCGGTGTTGTCCTTCCGATCGACGGCGGCTTCAGTGCCTACAGCGGGGTATAATCCCGTTGATCCCGAACTGTAAATTCTTTGTCTGTTTACGCATCCGGAAAGTGAGGAATGCATGTATAACCTGAGAGCCGGTGCATCCAAAGTCTGTATAGATCCACCGAAAGAGATGTATCCGTTTCCCACCAATTTCGGGATGACGGATGAAAGCCGGAATCCCTGTCATGTCCGTGCTCTGGTACTGGACAACGGAAAGCGGAAGATCCTGTTCATCGTCTATGAAATGAGTGATATTCCATCCAATCCGGACCTGATCCCCGCGATCAGTAAGGCTTCCGGAATCCCAGAAGAGGATATCATCCTGTCTGTCACCCATAACCACACCGCCCCCAACGACCGCAGTAAGATGGTCAAGGATGCAGAGGATAAATTTGCTTTCTTCTATCACTACACGGTACAGCAAGGGGTTAGGGCTGCCCGGGAAGCCGTCGATTCCCTGCGGCCGGCCAGATACGGTTACGGTGAAATCGACAGCTACTGCAATGTAAACCGGGATAAGAAAACCCGGTTCGGTTTCTGGGTAGAAGGCCCGGCTTATGATCTTTACAGCAATAAGACACTGGCCGTTCTGAAATTTGTGGATGAGGACGGGCAACTGATCGCTGCCGTACTGAACTACGGTGCACATGCCGTATGCGCTTTCTGTGAAAAAGATACGGACGGCAAAATCAAAACCTCTTCCAATTTTCCCGGAATTGCCTGTGAATTCGTGGAACAGCACTATGGGAACAATGCTGTTTGCCTTTGGACCAGCGGGGCTGCCGGGAACCAGGATCCGGTTCTCTGGGATTACCAGTGGCTGGAATATGAAGACGGGTATGTCACCAAGATCCCATACCCGGACGGGACAGGATACATGAATATGGATATCCTGGGCTGTCAGCAGGGTGCGGATGCCATCGCCTGTCTGGACAGGATCCGACCCCTTGCTGCGGAAATGCCCATCCGGTACTGTAAATCCACAGTCCCGGTACCGGCGCAGAAGCGGGATCCTTCCTTTCAGATTCCGCCTTTCGGCCTGCGTATGGGAGGGGAAGGTCCCCGTACTGACTGGTCTCCCCCGGTATTCCCACTCCTTCCCACTATGGTTCCGGATCCCTTGCACACAGTGGAGTATACCCTCAATGTGTTGCTGCTCGGTGATGTCGGCATAATCCTGACTTCCGGCGAACTGTATGCGGAAATCGCAAGGGATATGATGGCTGTCTCCCCAGTAGACAAGCGTTTCGTCATCACGCATATCCCGGGAAAAGGGGGCTATACTCTGGATAAGGGTTCCAGGGATCATATGGTGTTTCAGGCGTTCGGCAGTGTGGAGCCGGGTTCAGCCGATGCCCTCCTGATCAGGAAAAGCAGAGAATTGATGGAAAAAGCCCTGCATTGCGAACCTGCAGATACATGACATGCCATCGCAATCCATTTCTCAGCAAAGGAACAGCTCCCTTGAAGGAGGCATTTCTTAAAAAGTGCTCCCTTCTGGTTTGAACGCGATATAGTTGATCCTGCCAGTCAGCAATGGTGCGAAGATTGGAATACCTTATCATATACCGAGGTCAGCATAATGATACATCTTGAAAAACTTACCTATGAGAACTTTGACGATGTCTTAGAGCTCCAAGTAAAAAAGGTTCAATATCCTTTCGTGGCGAGCAACTGTTACAGCATTGCCGAAGCGTACGTTACCATGATATGCGGCGGCCATGTATTTCCCTTCGCCATCTACAACGACGAACGGCTTGTCGGCTTTATCCAGATAGGCTACGGTGAAAACGCGGACCAGGACGGGGTGAGTGTCGAAAAGGACAATTACGAAATCTGGCGTTTTATGATCGACAAACGTTATCAGGGTCGCGGCTACGGCCGGGAAGCGCTGAATCTTGCGCTCGATTTCATCCGGACGTGGCCTTGCGGCAAAGCGGAGTTCTGCTGGATCTCTTACGAACCCGAGAACGAGATAGCAAGAAAGCTGTACACCTCACTCGGTTTTGAAGAGACGGGTGAAATGGACGGTGACGAGATCGTTGCCGTATTGAAGCTCTGATGCGGCAGTTTTTCCGGTTTGCCGAACAGGACATCCGGTATCCGCAGTGATAACGAGCCTGGTATTATACGCGACAAACTCCCAGAGACAAAACAGGCATGACCGCAATGGTTATGCCTGTTTCCTATCTTTTTGAGGAAGATAAACCACCTTTAAGGCAGCATTCTTTTGAAGTGCGCCTTGATCCGTCCTTTTCCTTTCTCATGAACCGTGTACAATGAACACACATACAGAATCTACGCCTGCGTTGCAAACCGCAGACACTTCGATTATACTGAAGCCAATACTCAGTCTATTCCATTTCGCATGCAGGAGGCATTTATGTCCTATATTATTGCTTTGGATCAGGGAACCACCTCATCCCGTGCGCTCGTTGTCAATCCGGACGGGACCATCCGTTCCATCCATGCGGTAGAGTTTCCGCAGTACTACCCCCAGCCGGGATGGGTCGAACATGATGCTATGGAGATCCTGTCTTCGCAATTGACAGCCCTGAAGGAAGCGATCCGCCAGGGCGGGATCGCACTGGAAGAAATTGCCGGCATCGGAATTACCAACCAGCGTGAAACGACCATTCTCTGGGATAAATACACAGGAAAACCCATTGCACACGCCATTGTCTGGCAGTGCCGCCGGACCGCCCAGATGATCGAAGATCTGAAAACGGAAGGATATGCAAGAGTCCTGACGGAAAAAACCGGTTTGATCCCGGATGCTTATTTTTCCGCCACAAAAATCAAATGGCTTCTGGATCATGTGGAAGGCGCCCGGAACAAGGCCAACCGTGGGGAAATCCTGTTCGGCACAGTGGAAACCTGGCTGATCTGGAACCTGACTGGCGGCAAGGTCCATGTTACTGACGCTACAAACGCCAGCCGGACCATGCTGTACAATCTGCGTACCGGAACATGGGATGATGAAATCCTGGCCCATCTGGGAATTCCAAAGGCCATCCTGCCGCGTATTGTGGATTCTTCCGGTGTGGTCGGCTATACCGAGGAATCAGTAACAGGGTTCCATGCCCCGATTGCCAGCCTGATCGGCGACCAGCATGCCGCTTTGTTCGGACAGGCCTGTTTTGTACCCGGTATGGCCAAGAACACCTATGGGACCGGGTGTTTCCTGCTGATGAACACCGGCACAACACCGGTAGTCAGCCGCAACCAGCTTCTTACTACGGTTGCCTGGCAGATTGACGGCAAACGGGAATTTGCCCTGGAAGGATCCGTATTTGTTGCCGGAGCTGCCGTACAATGGCTGCGGGATGAAATGAAAATGATCAAGACCGCAGCTGAAACGGAAGAGATTGCCCTGAGCATCAAGAATACCGGCGGTGTTTATCTGGTGCCGGCATTTACTGGTCTGGGCGCCCCATACTGGGATATGTACGGAAGAGGGATCCTGGTTGGCCTGACGCGCGGAACGGGAAGAGCCGAAGTTGTTCGTGCCACATTAGAAAGTATTGCGCTGCAGACCATGGACGTAATGCGGGCCATGGAGCAGGATGCAGGAGTTCTCTTAAGTCAGCTCCGCGTGGATGGCGGCGCTTCCGCCAACCGTTTCCTGATGCAGTTCCAAAGCGATATTCTCGGAACCTCGGTTATTCGTCCGCGGATTACCGAAACCACGGCAATCGGAGCTGCTTATCTGGCAGGACTTGCCGTCGGTTTCTGGGAAAGCAAAGAAGAGCTTGAGCAACTGTGGCAGAGCGAGAACACGTTCCAGCCATCCATTCCTGCCGAAGAGCGCCAGCAGATTGCCAAACAGTGGCACCGGGCAGTGGAACGAGCCAAAGGATGGGCTGAATCCTGATCTCCGGGGAAAAAACAACCGGGCATCCGACATGCTCTTAAGAAGGACATATCGGGTGTCCGGTTTTTGATATACTTTTTTTCTATCGAAGAATCCAGATTTCTTCCCCGACCGTATCGTACAGGGATCCTGAAAACCGGTCCATAATTTCCCCTGTCCCCATTTTCCGGATAATCACTTCCTCCCGGTAATCAGGGTCTTCGATCCATCTGCTGAAGTACAAACGATCGCCGTCCCTTACACAGAAGGTTTCCCTGGAATCGATGGGAAAGTCCGCCTGCTCCGGCCAGATGATCTGAAAGCGGTTTTCCGCCTGCCGGGTCAGCATCAGGGGTGTTGTGTGCAGACGGAGGTTGTAACAGTCCTTTACCCGTTCCAGTCCGATGGCGAGGACATCCTGAAGCTCCTTCCCCTCAGGGTCATACGCAGAAGCCCGGATCTTTCCTTCCGGAAAATCTACATACAGGAGCAGAAGCTTTCCGTCCATACCGATCGGCATACCAAAGTAACGGCCGTCACGTGCCGGTATCGGTTCCAGGATTTCCCCGGTCTTCCCGTGGACGAAAACCATTCGGTTCTTCCGAATTCTGTGTCCCATCCGGAACAGTTCTTCCGCTTCATACAGGTCCCCATACGTGAAATCGGAACCCCACAGCCATCTCCCGTCTCCGGGCACTGTCTGGAGGCCTCCGATCCCGTTTGTAGGAATGATTTTTTCTTTCATTTTGCTTTTTTTCTTTTCCGGCAGATACCCGCACGCGAAAAGCGTTCCTGGATTCCCGCAGAGCTTACCGTGCCACTGCGTTCCGGGTAACCTATTCCACAGTCAGGAAATCCATGAACCCGGTCATCTCGAAGATTTCGCGAATGACGTCATTCGGTTTCTTTACGACCATTTTCCCGTCTTTCTCATTCATTGCCTTCTGGGCAAGCAGAAGGACACGAAGCCCGGCGGAAGAAATGTATTCGAGGTTCTCCATATCAATGGTGAGCGAAGATGTATCTGCCATTTCCTCTTTGATAATGGTTTCCAGTTCCGGGGATGTTGTAGTATCCAGTCTTCCGGAAACAGAAATAAGCAGGTTCTCCCCTTCTTTTGTTTTCTGAATATCCAGCATATCTTTCACCTTTCCTTTGTTTTATCTCAAAAACATTCCTGTTTTCAAATACGGATTGTCAACACATTCAGTCCCAGGATGGTCTGATACCGGATTTCCTCCGCCATTGCATATACCATCCGGATCCCGATGTTTTTCGTTACATCATCCGGATCCACAACCTTCTGCCTTTCCGAAGGATCGAACGGAATGCAGTCATCCTTCAGGCGGAGGATCAGTTCTTCTCCCTTATGGACAACACGCGCATCCACGGAATGATGTTTCCTGTCCTTGGTAAACCCATGATCCACGATATTCCCGGCCATCTCTTCCATAAACAGTCCGGCCAGATAGGATCTTCTGTCGTCCAGACCCTTTTCCCTGCAGAACGCCTGGACCTGTCTGGATACATCCACAACATCCTCCATACTGCGGAGTGTCAGATCCATTCTCTCTTCCGCGGGAACGCCAAAGGAATCCGGGATAACCATTAAGTCCCCGACATTCCGGGGGAACTTCTTTCGCAGGATCCACGAATACAGGATAATCACAACAGTTGTGACAACCCCGTTCAGGACGTTGGAAATATATACACCGTTTATCCCAATCATGGGAACCAGGATTGCCGAAAAACCGGCTACACAGACTACCCCATCCAGGACGGAAAGGATATGGACCAGTCCCTGTTTGGAAGAGGTTTGCCCGTAACAGACAAAATGCATGGAAATGATGCTCAGCGGCATGCAGAGCGGGAGAATCCGGAATCCCCATACCGTCATCATATAAACCGGATCGGAAGGATCCTGGTAATACAGCCCGGTCAGCGGTTTGGCGCAGATAATCAGCAATGCAGATACCGCAGCCATCACCGGGAGGAACTTGTAGAACATGGTACGCATCACATCGATCAACGACTGCCTGTCCTCCTCCCCTGTGCTGACACTGATCATCATCCGGGATACGGCCAGCATCCCGGCAGGGATGGACCAGATAATTCCCAGAAGCGTATCGGAAGCTGTAAAAGCAGAAAGTCCGATACTTCCCACAAAACGGATCACCAACGCATTCACGAGGAGGCGGCGGATGGTCTGATACCCCTGGGACAGAGATCCCGGCAGGCCAATCTTCAGGATTTCTCCGAAATCTTTCCAGTGCAGACCCCGCAGACCGAAGCGGAGGATTGCTTTCTTTGTCATATAGTATTGTGCCTGTACCAGGAAAAACACCCATAAGCCGATGGAGGATGCCAAGGCTAATCCGAATGCTCCCCACTGCAGGACAGCAACGAATACATAATTCAGGCCCAGATTCACCAGGATAAACACGATGCTGGCAATCATGGTCCTCCTCACCTGGTTTTCCAGAGACAGGAAGGCAGAGAGCTGCTGACCGAGTACCAAGGGAAGGATTCCAAGCACCTGCCCCAGAATATAGGAGTTGAACAATGGCCTGACATTTTCATCCCCGGTCATTACCTTCGTAAGGTCTGTCAGAGATGCAGTCACCAGTACCAGGATCATGACGGCAGAAAACAGAACGGAGATCAGGATATCCAGAGAAAAGATGTCCTTCATCCTTTCCTTCTGGTCTTTTCCCATATACTGTCCGCACAGGATCTGGGATCCGCCCACAAGCAGGAGGCTGATGGCCCCTAACAACTGAGTGGCGGGGGCATACAGTCCAACCGCTGTCATGGCTTCCACACCCACATAGTTGCTGGCAAACAGACTGGATACGATTCCGTTCACAGCGCCGACAGCTGCCAGAAGGATCTGGATCGGGAGCAGCCGGAACAACAGTCTGGATACCAGTCTCGAATCGGAAGTATGGAGTTCCATCAAGTCGATCTCCTTTTTTCTATACAATCATCACCCAGTCAGTACAGTTTATCCCCGACCTTATCCACGAACCGGACCAGGCCGTCCGGCCAGGTCTCCTGTCCCGCAAGGTTGGTATCTCCCAGGACAACCAGTTTGTTTTTTCCATGATAATCACTGCCCGCTGTTACATACAGCCTGTATTTTTCCGCATAGGACAGGATCTCATTCTGCAGCCGCGGGGTAAAGGCGGAATAGAAGGCTTCCAACCCCTGCAGGCCGAAACCGATCAGGTAGCGGACTCTTTCTTCCATTTCCTCTCCGAAATACAGTTCCTCCCCGCTGCCGTAGGAGGGATGTGCCAATACCGGGATCCCGCCGCTTTCCAGAATACCTTCGATCGCTTCTTTCGGAACAAGGTTCTTATCTTTCACAACCAGCTGGTTCAGGTATTGGGAGATTGCTTCCTCTTTGCTGGGCGCGTATCCGTACTTCACCATCAGGTTGCCGAAATGCGGTTTCCCCGGATTGTCATTCTTCAATAATTCGTCGATTTCTTCCTGCGGGAAAACAAATCCGAATTTGTCTTTGAGGAAATCTATGCGGGCATAGGCTTTCTCCATACGGAAACCGTGGCTCTTCGCAACGAGGTTCCGTATGGCAGAGTGCTCCGGATCAAACCCGTATCCTAGGATATGGTATTTTCCGCCCTGGTCCCTGCAGGACAATTCAATCCCCGTCAGGAAGCGGGGTGTACTTCTGTCAAGGAGCGGGAGGATATGCTGATATGCCCTGAAATCATCGTGATCCGTTACAGAGAACAGATCCATGCCCTTTTCTACAATATAGGACAGTATCTCCTCCGGTGTATCGGTTCCATCGGAGATCTTTGAATGCATATGCAGATCCAGTTTCTTGATTTCCCTCATGTATTTCCCTCTGCCGGCAAGGTATGCGTCCGGCGGGCGCTGCACTTACAGATTCTTTTTCAGCTTAAGGATATTCTTACCGTCCTTATACTCGTAGGTAATTTCATCCATTGTCTGCTTAACCATGAAGATTCCGAGACCACCGATTCTCCGCTCATCCGCGGACAGGGTCACATCCGGATCCTCCTTGGCCAGCGGATCATACGGGACTCCGCTGTCAATGAACATGATTTCCACGATAACAGGCTCATGCGTGACTTCCACCCGGATGGTCGCATTGCCTTTTCCGGGAGCATAGGCATAATTCGCGATATTCACAAAAATCTCTTCCACTGCAATCCCGATCTGCATCTTAGCCCGGGGCGAGCATTCCACTTCATCCAGGAAGGAATTGACAAAATCTACAACAACCGGCAGGTTTTCCTTAACTCCTTCAATTTCCAGTTCATTCCGGCAGAAGAGAAGCGTATCCGTCCGATCCAGCGTTTCCAGCAGTTCCTTCTTCCAAAGTTCAATCTCCGCCCTGCCTGCTTCTGTCTCCAGACCGTTTCTGCGGATCGAACGGCGGATCATACGGGTATATCCGATAATCTTGGCCTTATCTTCCACCTCACGGATCTTTTCCGGATTACTGGTGCCCAAATAGGCAGGCAGGACTTTATTCCAGAATCGGACCGAAGTAGCAAAGTCAAAGCCCTGGAATGACTTGATCGTCTCATGATTATATTCAGAGTATCCGATAAAGGAGTTAAACATGGATGCCAGTTCGAAAACAGGGTTCCCGACCGCCAGCGTATCCATATCGATCAGAAGGACTTCGTCCCCGACCAGCTCTACATTCTTCGTATGATAATCCCCATGGATCATATGGTCGTCGTGCGGGACTTCCCGGATCATTCTCATCAGTTTTTCCCAGGCATCCCGGGGAATATAATCTTTCAGGAATTCTCCCCAGGAGATCACGGTCTCCTTAATATCCGGCAGGTCTCCGGCCGGCACGAGGGTTCCATGAATCTTGTTGAGAAGATTGACGTATTCCTTCACACACCAATCCATCTTTTCCGGCTGCGTCGCCAGGATTTTGGAGAATGAACTGGCATTCAGCAATTCAAACACGGAACCATAACTGTTCCCCACCCGGACAACATCGTAGGAAATCGCGGTGGGAATCCCGAGTACCAGCGCTTTTCTGGCCACTTCCCTCTCATGCTGGATTTCTTCCAGCGCATCGGCATTATTGTATACTTTGACAACATTGTCACGATCGATCCGGTAAATGGTCCCATTGGCTCCCCGCCCGATCTCTTCGCAGCCTTCCACAGAAACGATCCTATATGCCTTTTCTACCGTCATCATCTGCGTAAACCCGGTCATATCCAGGATTTCATAAACTTCGGAATTCACATTGAAAATCCGGATATTCTGGTTTGTCTTGCGAAGACGCAGAATCACACGCAGGCCGGCACTGGAAATATAATCCAGATCTGCAGCATCGATTTCAACCGGTTTTCCCTCGGAGCCTGCCATGACTTTCAGTATTTCCTGCTCAACCTGAGGTGCATTGGTAGAATCGATATGTCCGGACAGGATCAGCTCAATCCGGTTTTCATAAGTTTTTCCACTGACTTCATTCATTGCTGCTACTCCCTTTTTCCATGCTGGCACTGGTTCGATCCGCAAATGCCCCAAGGACATGAGCAGAGGCCATTCTTCCACGGATTTTATTATAGTATTTCAACCCATGTTTCGCAATTCCCTATCCTCCAATTCTGCCCGGAAACCAACATTCTCCGACCTGTTTATGCCATTCCCATATCCATCCCCGGGAGAATCTTGGCAGTCCGCATCCCCCCATGGTATAATGTAAAAAAGCTGTAAAGGAGTTGATTCCATGAGTGAATTCAGAAAAGTTATCTCAAAGCCGGGAGAAATCATCGACTTCGAAACAGTATTTGAGGAAAACCCTTTCCTCAGGACAGGCGTTCCCTCCAAGAAGGGAACGATTGAAAGGGTAGACTACACGACGGATGTATACGAGGATGGGAAGACATATCCAAAATATTGCTATGTTTATCTCCCCTATGGATACGATCAGAACGATAAATCCAAAAAGTATAACGTCTTGTACTATCAGCACGGCAACACATGTGAACCGTCCATCTTTTCCATCGGCGGGAACAAACCGATGCTGGATATGCTCTTCGATTCCGGAGAAATCGATCCCTGCATCATCGTATCCACAACATACTATTTTGATCCGATGGGCGATGCGGACGAACGGGTCAAGACCGGCAGGATTCCGGCCGGCGACGGCGGATGGCCGGGAATCAAGGGAAATTACTATAAAGAAATCGTCCAGAACATTATTCCGGCGGTTGAATCCCGTTTCAACACCTATCTGGAAGACCCATCTCCCGAAGGGATCAAAGCTTCCCGCGATCACCGTGCGTTCTCCGGTTACTCCAGGGGCGGCGCCATGACCTGGCGGGTCATCCATCACGATTTCGAATACTTCCGCTGGTTTGCTCCTATGAGCTGCAGCACCAGGGCAGACAAACCGAGAGGAGAAACTCTGACGGAACAGGAAGTTATCGATTATGTCACTGCGCCGATCAAGGCAAACCCGGATCTTCCCTTCTTCATTTACGCAACCAACGGCGGAAAAGAGGACATTGCCGAGATGCGCAAACAGATGAAATATCTTCCTAAGGAAGCCTGCTTCTCTTACGGAACGGATCCTGTAAAGAACAACATCTATTATTCCGAATCCGATTATTATCACACCGACTTCCTCGTCCCCTACTATTACTGGAATTCCCTGAAGGTCCTGTTCAAGGGAATCTGAGATCCCGCGCCCTGATACGTATAGACAGAGACAGCAGAAGGAATCTTCCTTCTGCTGCCTTTCTTTTTCTATCTTTCCACTTCATCAATCAAAGCTTTGCTGATCACCCGGGAAACAAAGGATCCCGGGGTTACCCGTTTCCCGGACTGGATGTCCTCTATCCGAATTCTGGAAAGCAGGATTTCTTTGGCTGCCGTGGAATGCCAGGTAGAAGTATCCAGATGAATCCGGTTGTCCCGCTCTCGGTCATGGACAATATACAGGTTCCCCTCTTCGTCTTCACACAGGTCCGGATAGGATACCCTCTCCCTGTCATCCAGAATCAGAGACCATTTCCAGCTGATCCCGTCATCATCCGACAAAAGGATCTTCATCCCGGTTCTTTCCGTATCCGAAACATTGCGCACATAAGCCAGTAGCCCGTTTTTCAGCCTTCCGATATATAAGCGGGAGGACGGTGCCTTTTCATACTCCCTGGTCCTGTTCCAGGTTCTTCCGCCATCCCCGGATTCCGAGCAGGCATAGTATCCTTTATTTGTCCTTGCCAGCAGCCGCAGGTCTCCATTCTGCTTTTCATACACCATGGTTTCATCAAAAACCTGATTCTGCGGTTTCGGGGCTGCTGTCACATCATAAAACGTCTTTCCGTCATCATCGGAAAATCGGAGCATATAATTCTCCGGGTGTACCCAGTCATAGGCCGGCAGAATGATGCGGCCAGAGGAAAGCCGAACCGGTTTGCAGCGCAGGAAACCGCCACAGAGTACCCTGGGTTCTTCCCAGACCAGCTCCTTTGCATCCGGGTTCCTGCACAAGAGCAGTTCTACCCCGGTGAATTCCTTGTGATACGGCATGGAAAACGGCGTACGGATCGTAGCTGGCGGATCTCCCTCGCGATACGGCGAATGTGTCCACATCACCCATAACTGTCCTTTATCGTCCGTCCATAACTGGATATCAATATTCCTGTGATGTTCTGCCCGGTCGGAATATACCGCCAGTACCGGATGGGACCAGGTTTCCCCTTTGTCATCACTGTACACCAGTACATTGTAGTTTTCGATACAGGGTTCAAACATGCCTCCTGTATACCAGCCTGCAAACAAACGGCCGCCACGGGTTTCCGTAATGGTCGGACATCCCTGCCAGGCACGGTTCTTCTCCCAGGTTTCCTCTCCGGGATTTTCGACAATATACGGTCGGCCTTTCACAAGATCATTCCTCCCTTATTTCTGATAAAACCGGTCTCTGCAGATCACAGGGACCGGTAGAACAAACTGGATTTTCTCAGTTTTTCTTTTTGAAGATTCTGGAACGGAACAGGATTACATTCATCACGGCAAAGAAGGCAATCAGGATCAGCAGCGTCAGAGCCGGTTTCACCGGTGCCATGGTTGCCAGCAGCATCATCGGGAATCCAAAGACGATTGCGGGAAAATTCTGGTAAACCATGTTCTCGGAAGCCGGCGTACGGAATTCCGAATCAATTTCCCGAAGCAGGATGATGCCTGTACTGGCCGTCCCTGTCAGCATTCCGTACATCATCAGGAACTGTTCCTCCCGGTATTCCGGGAACAGGCGCTTTGCAACAAAATGGTTGTACAGGAATGTGATGATCAGGCCGACCGCCCCCATAATCAGGATAACCGCCCAGTAGTTTTTCAACACACGCAGACGGATGGCGGCAATTCCCGCCACAACCATGACATCAAAGAGGAAATTGCTGATACGCGTCATCAGGAAATTATTCACATATTCCTTCTTCATCGCCCCGCTCTTCCGCAGGCGGCCGATAATAAACTTCACCAGGGTCGCGCTCAGTACCCCGATCAGGAAATTGAATCCGAAGATCACGGAACGCATGCCCGGCAGCAGCTTCCCAAGCAGGAGCATCAACAGGTAGGAAATGATATAGGCAAGGGCAACCAGGGCAATCTGGATTGTAATCTTGTCGATGCTTTCCTGCATCGGAATTTCCTCCGCCCCCTGGATTTCTTCGGACAGGATGGCTTTCTCTCCCCCGATTTCAGTCTGGATCTTGCCCTTGCGTTTCATAATGCTCAGATAGATAACACCACCAATACTAGCACTGAGGAATCCCAGGGCAGCGATGGACAATCCGAAGCTCTTTCCACCTGTAAACCCGAATTCATTTTCGAATATCCCGCCGTAATTCAATGCCTGGCCGGTTCCCTGCCCGTAGCCAAACGGCAGGAGGATCCCCGCAGCCCGGAAAAACCCGGGCATCAGGAACGCCGCTGCCATGGAAATCCCGAGACCGAAAATCGCCTGGATCAGATAAGTGGATACCGTGGTAACGCCCGTATTGAAGATTTCCCCTACTCTCTTCTTGTTGAGCTTTCCCTGGGAAGACTTGAAGGCCGTCCCGATAAAACCGAGAGCCAGTGTATGATAGGTGATTATTTCCAGATTCGTGTTCCCGTTCCCGCCAAAGAAGGCCGTTTCGAACAGATCTATCCCCGTCACCAGTTTATACAGGGAGGAAACCCCCAACAAAAGCATTCCCCCCAGAACAGATGTCGGAATCAGGGATGCCTGCAGCGGCCGTATCCATTTTTTCAAAACATTGGCCAGCAGCAGGCTGATCAGGAGCATTGCCATCAGGTTGAAGCCGCCCCATACACTAAAGTCCCAGAAATTCTCCATTTTGATCTCCTTGTGTCTGATTTCGGTACCTATAATAAAGATTCATGTATTTCAGTGCGTTGAAATGCGGGTCTCCTTTCAGCTGCATGATCTTTTCTCCCGCATAGATGTTCAGTTTGTTCCGGCCCAGTACAGCTGTTCCGGTAATATCCGCAAAGGAGAATGACTGCCTGCCCTCCCCGCATCCGATTTCGATCCGGTTCCCATACAGAAGGACAGTCTGTTTTTCCGCAATCCGGTTTTTCCGTTTGTAGGCAATGACTTCATACAGGTCTGCAGTATCCCGGAACAGGATCCTGTCAGGGTCCGCCAGGAGATCCTGGCTGTTCACATAACGCTGCTGAAACTCATACCAGTCGTTGACATACGGAAAAGGAAACTCAAAACCGATTCCTTCCATCCGTTTATCTTCCCCGTAACGGACTTCCCTGCCACAGGTAACACAGCGGGTGATATCCCCCCGGCTTTCCCATTTGCTGAAGCCGCAGAACGGGCATACATAAGCCATCCGTTCCAGATATTCCGCTTTCCGTTTGGAAACATAACGTCCGCCCGGGGCTGCCTCATTGACATACAACCCTTCCCGGATGACCTCATACAGTTCTTCATCGGACATATTTTCGAATTCTTCCGGTTCGATCACCCGGGAGACCCCCGCATGCATCCGGCCTTTGCGGATCCCGTCGCTCCATCTGGGCTGTACCCCGTATCCTCCTTCTATCCGATAAAGAGCGATCGGCAGGCGCAGCCGTTTTGCCAGGTGGGCAACTGCAGGATTCATATATTCGGTTTTCCCGCTGTAAGTCCGATTCCCTTCCGGAGCCATGGCCAGGGTCCCACCCTCCCGGGCTACCCGGATCATGGACCTTACCGCATTGAGATCCATCGTCATTTTTTTGATCGGGATCGGGGCAACTGCCCACCGCAGCATTGCAGAAATCCAGCCTTTGGAGAAAATATCTTCCGACGCCAGATGGTAAACAGGCTCTGGGCAGGACATCATAATGAAGAACTGGTCCATCGGGGTCTGGTGATTATACAGGATTAGAAACTGCCGTTTCTTCTGAGCCGGGAACTTTTCTGCCGTTACCCTGTATTTCCAGCGCATTATAAGGCCGATCAGCGGACCGAATATTCTCAGAAGGATCCGGTACTGTCTGCGGATCCACGGCTTTTTTCTTCCTTTTGAAGACCGGCCTTCTTTCTTCTGCATAACTCCTCCGCCTTGGTCCAAAATCCGTGCAATATATGCATGCTGTCTTTCCCTGGTTATTCCTTGTTCCAGCCAACCAGGGAAAGAGAAAAAAGATGTTGTTTCCTTGTTCTCTCCCCAAGGGATATTATAGAAAAACTACTGATTATTTTATCATTTCTGTCCTTTGCTGACAATAAAACATTATTGGAAAACCCATTTACTCATCTTTCCCTGATCTCCGGCATTGGATATTTCGAATCCGGCATGCTATAATTTTGCCGTAACAACATCATTCCGGCTGCCGGTTTGTCCGAAGGAATTTTAGGGAGCTCTACACAGTATGACAGAAATTGAGAAAAAAACTTCTCTATGGAAGCGTCTGCAGAATAAGCTGACGTTTGATGAAATGTTCCATGAAACGGAAGTGCAGGCGAACCATCTGGGTGCAGTAATCCTATTTTGCAGCGGCATTATACTCGCAGTGATCCTGATTCTGGATATTACCGGTGTATTCCCGATCGCACAGGAAACGATCTTTCCCCCTGCCATCCAGGGAATCGTGGAGATCGCAATCCTCCTGTTGATCTGCAAACTGACCCGGAACGATGCCTGGTGGCTGAAATATATTCTGACCTTCGGGCTTGTCATTGTATATGCACGTCTGGACAGTATGCTTACCCACAAAGCCGCTATCCTTATGGTCCTCCCTGTCGTATTCAGTTCCCGTTATTTTTCCAGGAAACTGACCAATGTGACGGCGATCCTGGTTTCCGTCATTTTTGCCCTGTCCTGTATCTGGGGCGCCACGCACGGCATGATCAACCTGAATATCGTAACCATGCCCAAAGGCATCAATATGACAACAACAGGCGGTTTCCTGGGAACCACCGTGGAAAATGCCGGTGTTACCGCAGATATGCTGATTCGCAATTCCCTCCTGTATGACTATCTGCCTAAATGGCTGATGTTCTCCGTTGCTGCCATCATCAGCAGCAATATCGCCAGACGCGGCCGGGAGATGGTCATCCAGCAGTATGAGAAAGCCCAGCAGTCCGCCAGGATTGAGTCTGAATTGAACCTGGCTACCCGTATCCAGGCGGCCATGCTGCCTAACATTTTCCCGGCTTTCCCCGAACGCGAAGACTTTGACATCTATGCCAGCATGACCCCCGCCAAGGAAGTCGGAGGCGATTTCTATGATTTCTTCCTGATCGATGAAAACCACCTGGGACTTGTCATGGCGGATGTTTCCGGAAAAGGAGTCCCGGCTGCCCTGTTTATGATGGCCTGTAAAATCATCCTGAAAAACTATGCCATGAATCAGAAAACCCCGGCGGAAATCCTTTCGGAAGTCAACGAACAGATCTGCAAAAACAATCCGGAGGATATGTTTGTCACCGCGTGGCTGGGCGTTCTGGATCTTCGTACCCATATCATGACTGCTTCCAACGCAGGACACCTGTATCCGGTCCTGAAAAAACCAGATGGCCCGTTTGAACTTCTGAAAGACCGTCACGGTTTTGTCCTTGGCGGCATGAACGGGATCCGGTACCAGGAGTACCAGATTCCAACAGCTCCGGGAACCAAACTGTTCCTCTATACCGATGGGGTTACAGAAGCGGCAAATGCCGATCATGAGTTATATACGGAAGTCCGTCTTCTGGATGCCCTGAACCGGTCTGCTTCCCAATCCCCACAGGAAATCCTTGCCTGTGTCGGAGAAGATGTCCGTACGTTTGTCGGGGAAGCCGAGCAGTTTGATGATCTGACCATGATGTGCCTGCACTATATCGGGGAGAATAAGTCCTAACTCCATACGCGTCCCGGGTGCCTGGCAATATAAAAAAGGAGGAACCCATTCATGTTTACAGCTGCATCGATGCTGGAATTTGTTAAGTCTCTCAGTTTTATCCGCTGGGGCGGGACCGAGGCGGAAAAGGAAGCCGCCCGCCGGATTACAGAAAAAGTCGAAAAAGCCGGCGGTACCTGCGAGTGGATGCCGTTCTCCATCCCATCCTATTCCTGTTCCGTATGCCGCCTGTCTGTACCGGGGTCTTCTCCCCGGGAGATCCCTGCTGTCCCCTACGGGCGCGGCGGAAACCTGGAAGGAGAGTACAAGCTCCTGTATCTGGAACGCGGTACGGAAATGGACTATCTCGGGCTCGGTGACCTGAGCGATACTCTTGTCATGATCAATTCCCTGAATATAGATGCCTACCGTCTCCTATGTACACACCATGCTGCCGGATTCATCACCATTACGGGGAAATATTATGATGCACCGGACCTGATGCCGCGTCCCCTGCGCGATACGTTTCTTGGCTTTGGGCGGATTCCCGGGTTCATGATCATGGCGAAGGATGCCATGGACCTGGTATCCGCGGGAACACAATCCCTGTATGTATCCCTGCAGCAGGAGGAAACCTCGGCTGAATCCCAGAATATCCTCTGTACAATTCCGGGAACCGACCTTGCCGGGGAATCCATCGTACTGACTGCCCATTATGACAGTGTTCTTTCCGGAACAGGTGCCTGGGACAACGCGACAGGATCTGCTGCGCTCTTATACCTCTGCACCTATTTCCTGCAGCATCCTTCCCGCCGAACACTCCGGTTCATCTGGTGCGGAGCAGAAGAACAGGGGCTGTTGGGAAGCAAGGCATACGTGCATAAATATGCCGATCTGCTTCCGGAAATCCGTTTCTGTTTCAATTTTGATATGAATGGTACCATTCTCGGCCCAAACCGGATCTGCGTAACCGGAGGGGAAGCCCTGAAGTCATTTACCGAACAGTACTGCCGGGAACACGGATGGTCCGCAGATATCCGCTGCGGGGTCCATTCCAGCGATTCCGCCCCCTTCTGCGACCAGGGCATTCCGGCAATCGACCTCTCCCGCGGAACACCGACCGCTGAAATCCATACAAAGAATGACCTGGCCGTCATCCTGTCCGGTGACCAAATTCTGGAAATCGCCCGGTTTGCATCCCGTTTCATTTCCCGGGTAGCCGACAGTGCCGTTCTTCCTGTCGATGTCGGGATGCCGCCGGAAATGCAGGAAGAACTGGACCGTTATTTCCTTCGGGACAAAGTCAAATCCTCCTGAGTATTGAAGTTTCCGTTTCCTACCGCAGATTCCCCTGCTTGATCATAATCTCCAGGAACTCACTCCCTTCCGGGCCTGCCGCCTGGAAGGGTCTTTTGTTGCTCTTTTCCCATTTTCTTATGGTTCCCTGCGGGGATTTACGTTATGTTCACGTGAAGTATATTGACTTTTCAGGTACAGGATGCTATTGTTGCAGAAGTTTAGTAATTTCATATTTTTAGTTTAGAATTAAACGTATCGGCATAACCTGCCGGATAGGACAATAAAATGGATGCAGAAACCGTTATGACACAGGTCGGTACAAGGCTCAGGGATCTGCGCAAGCAGAACGGGTTGACACAGCAGGAACTGGCAGACCGTGCAGAACTGACCAAAGGGTTTATTTCCCAACTCGAACGCGGACAGGTCACTCCCTCCCTGATTACCCTTTTCGACCTGATTGAATGCCTTGGTACTACACCTTCCGAATTCTTCAGATCCGGGGACGGTGACCAGGTTGTCTATACAGACAAGGATTACTTTGAGAAGGTCGATGAAAACGGGAATAAAACCGAATGGATTATTCCTTCCGCCCAGAGCAACCAGATGGAACCCGTCCGGGTCACGATCATGCCGCATTCTTCCCTGCCCGGTGATGAACCGCACAACGGCGAGGAATTCGGTTATGTACTCAGCGGCCACATCGCCCTGTACAGGGAAGAGGAACGTTTTGATATCCGTGCCGGGGAAAGCTTCTATTACGAAGCAGACAAACCGCATCGCATTGAAAATCCGTCCGGACGTCCGGCCAGGATTCTCTGGATCAGCACTCCACCCAGTTTTTAATTTATCTTTCATATATCATCAATAAGGGGAACAGATTATGGAACAGCAGCAGAACATCATTGAACTGAAGAACATTTCCCGGGTCTATGAGGACGGATACAAGGCCGTGTCCGATTTCAACCTGACCGTGAAACGCGGGGAGTTCGTCACTCTGTTGGGCCCGTCCGGGTGCGGGAAAACAACAACCCTGCGCATGATTGCAGGCTTTGATCAACCTACGGAAGGCGTCATCCTCCTCAACGGGGAAGATATCTCCAAACTGCCTCCAAACGAGCGCCCGATCAATACGGTGTTCCAGCGGTATGCCCTGTTTCCTCATATGAATATTTTTGAGAATATAGCCTTTGGGCTGAAAATGAAAAAAACACCCAAGGACGAAATTAAGAGGAAGGTCCGCAGGGTTCTCGAACTTGTCGATCTGGAAGGATTCGAGAAACGTTCCGTTTCCACCCTTTCCGGAGGCCAGCAGCAACGTGTCGCCATTGCCCGTGCCCTGGTCAATGAACCGGAAATCCTTCTTCTGGATGAACCGCTCGGCGCATTGGATCTCAAAATGCGCAAAGAGATGCAGCTTGAGCTGAAAGCCATGCACGACGAGCTTGGAATTACCTTTATCTATGTTACGCATGATCAGGAAGAAGCCCTGACGATGTCCGACAAGATCGTTGTTATGTCGGAGGGCAAAATCCAGCAGACCGGCACGCCCGAAGGGATCTACAATGAACCGCAGAATGCGTTCGTTGCCGACTTTATCGGCGAATCCAATATTTTCAACGGAATCATGACCGGTTCCATGCTGGCCAGATTTGCCGGCGGCCAGTTCCAGTGTGTCGATGATGTACCGGAAGGAACCCAGATCACCGCTGTTGTCCGTCCGGAAGACGTCATTCTCTGTGGCCCCGAAGAAGGACAGATCCGCGGCCGCGTCATCTCCGTTATCTTCAAGGGAATCCACTATGAGATTACTGTCCAGTCCGGACGGTATGAGGTCGTTATCCAGAGCACAAAATCTGCCGCCGTCGGCAGTGATGTCGGCATGAAGGTAGAACCTGACGGCATCCACATCATGATTGCGGAAGACCATACCAATGTATTCCCTGTGGATATGAACCGGAACCATCGTCTGGAGTTCAACGGTATTGAGCTCCAGGCCAGCATGACTGCCCTGATCAAGGGATCCCGCCGTAATGAGAATCATGAATTGCTGGATGAAAACGGTGAAGTCATTGATCCGGAGAAGGTCCATATCTTCGCTTCCATTGAACCGCAGGATATCCGGATGACCGATAATGTCGAAGATGAAAACGTGCTGATTGAAGGTGTCATCAGCAACCTGATCTACAAGGGCGACCATTACAGCTACGTAATCAACACCGACCTGGGGCAGGATTTCATCGTCGATGATGAATACCTGTGGAACATGGGTGACCGGATCGGCTTAATCCTTCCCAGCGATAAGCTGAGTTTCTCTTTGAGAAAGTAAGGAGGGCGCCATGAGATTTTCCAGAAAAACGTTGGGTATCCCCTATGCCCTGTTCCTCCTTTTCTTCGTTGTAGCACCGCTGATTGTCCTGATCTATTATGCCTTCACTAACGGGCAGGGACATTTCAGCCTGAAAAACCTGACTGATTTCTTCACAGATCCCAATACTTTGGGTACGCTGTTCTATTCCCTGGCCATTGCGCTGGTAACAACCCTAGTGTGCCTTCTGATCGCTTACCCGGTCGCCTATATTCTGGCAACCAGCCGTCTGCGGGCAAAATCCGTAATCATCATGATTTTTGTCATGCCCATGTGGATCAATTTCTCCCTGCGGATTACCGCACTGAAGGAAATCCTGACCATGATTGAAGGAAACCTGGCTTTCTATCCGTTCCTGAACTCCGTCATCGGCATGACCTATGATTTCCTGCCGTTCATGATCCTTCCCATCTACAATACGATTGTCAAATTGGACAACTACCTGATCGAAGCTGCCCGGGATCTGGGCGCCAACTCCCGCATCGCTTTTGCGCGTGTGACGCTGCCTCTCTCCCTGCCCGGCATCATCAGCGGTGTCTCCATGGTTTTCCTGCCGGCCATGACCAACTATGTGGTCCTGGACATGCTTTACAACAGCACATATATCATGGGCAGCCTGATCGGGAGTTACTTCTCTGCCTATAACTGGCACGGAGGCTCCATGATTGCCCTTATCCTGCTTGGGATCATCTGCCTGTTCACGCTGCTCAGCAATGGTTCCGAAGAAGACGCAAGAACAGGGGGTGCGTTACTGTGACGAGGAAGCTTGTTCGGATTCTGATTCCTGTCCTAGTACTTCTTTTCCTGTATGTCCCGATTCTGATCCTGGCTCTGTACAGTTTTACCGATGCCACCCAGATCGGCGCTATCCGGGCGTTTACCATGAAAAATTATGTAACGCTGTTCTCCACACCGGAGCTTCGGGACATGATCATCGGTACCATTCTGCTGGCTCTGGGTTCTGCCCTGCTGGCCACGATTCTGGGTACTCTCGGGGCTATCGGTTCCTTCTACTCCCGCAGGCAGATTTCCTCTGCCATAGGGACAGTAAACCAGATCCCGGTAATCAATGCAGATGTCGTCACCGGTTTCTCCCTGTGCATCCTGCTGGTTGTCGTCCTGGGAATCGGCAAGGATACCTTCATCCCGCTGGTTCTGGGTCACGTCGTACTGTGTGCCCCCTTTGTTTATCTGTCCGTCATTCCGAAACTCAAGCAGATGGATTCCAGTCTGTATGAAGCAGCTCTGGATCTCGGCGCAACACCAACCTCTGCTTTGTTCCGTGTGATTATTCCACAGGTTTTTTCCGGTATGGTCTCCGGTTTCTCCCTGGCAGTCACCCTGTCCCTGGACGACTATTTCATCGCCACCTATACCAAACCGGCGATGTTTGACACAATCAGCACCTATGTAGTCAACGCAACCAAGGGATCCCAGACCGACATCAAGACCGCACTCTGGGCCCTCTCTACGCTGATCTTCCTGCTGGTAATTGTCATCGTCATCGTAATGAATACAAATGCCAATCGAAAGATCAAAAAAGATACGCGGGAGGCGAGAGCATAATGAAAAACAGAAGTATTCCTGTCATCGCCATTCTGCTGGCCTTCCTGTTGGTTTTCTCCAGCCTGCCCGCTCATACCGCACAGGCTAAGGATGACACGGTTGTCCTGCGCATCTGCAACTGGGAAGAATATATCGATCTCGGCGACTGGGATGAAGATGAAGTCATCGACCTGGAGAGCGGAGACATCTTCGGGGAAAACTCCATGGTGGACGATTTTGAAGCCTGGTACGAGGAAACCTACGGGAAAAAGGTAAAGGTAGAATACTCCACCTTCGGTACCAACGAAGACCTGTATAACATGCTCACCATCGGGGATGTGTACGATCTAGTATGTCCCTCCGAGTACATGATTATGAAACTGATGTCCGAAGATATGGTTGTTCCGCTTTCGGAAGAATTCTTTGATACCGAGAATGAATACAACTACTATATCAACGGGGTTTCTCCCTATATCCGCAATATCTTTGAGACTCATGACATCAATGGGGTCACCTGGGACAAATGTGCTGCCGGGTATATGTGGGGTGTTACCGGATTCGTATATAACCCGGATGTGGTTTCCGAGGAAGATGCCTCCACCTGGAAACTGATGGAGAACAGAGATTACCGCCGCCAGATCACCATGAAGGACAATGTCCGTGACTCTTATTTCGCCGCAGTCGGTGCCCTGAAATCAGACCTTCTCACGTCGGATGAATTCCGGAGCCGGGAGAACTACATCATGGCTCTCCAGGATGAAATGAATGATGTTTCCCAGGAGACAATTGATCAGGCACAGGATTATCTGCAGGGCATCAAAGACAACCTGTATTCCTTTGAGACGGACTCCGGCAAGGCAGATATGATTACCGGCAAGGTGGTAGCCAACTACCAGTGGTCCGGGGATGCTGTCTATACCATGGATCAGGCGGAAGAAGATGACTACTACCTGAACTTCGCTGTCCCGAAGGAAAGCACGAATATCTATTTTGACGGCTGGGTCATGCTCAAGAATGGGATCGGTCAGGATACGGAAAAGCAGAAAGCCGCCGAAGCCTTCATCAACTTTGTTTCCCGGCCTGACAATGCCATCCGGAACATGTATTACATCGGGTATACTTCCACCATCGCAGCAGGGGAAGACGGGCGGATATTTGAATATCTGGACTGGACCTACGGTGCGGAAGAAGACGAGGAGGATACCGTGGATTATTCCGTTGCCTACTTCTTCACAGAGGATGCCGATGACGAAGAGTATACGCTGACCGTTCCCGCCGAACAGCTGAACCGCCAGCTTTCCGCCCAGTATCCTTCGCAGGAAATAATCGACCGGGCTTCCATCATGATTTACTTCGATGCACAGCAGAGTGAAGTCATTAACCGGATGTGGATCCGGGTACGGTGCTTCAACATCAAATCCGTACCTGTATATATCTGGATCCTGCTTGCACTGGCTGTTGCGGGCAGTGTATGCTTCTTCCTATACCGAAAAAAGATGAAGAACGAACTCTACAGCTGATCCCTCTGCACTCCCGAAAACCAAAAAATGACGGCCCCGTTCAGAACATCGTTCTGACAGGGCCGTTCTCTATTCCTTTTTCTTGTGATGTGTATCGATTATTTGCTATGCAGGGACAGCCATTCCTGGAGAGTTACTTCCTTCCCCTGGCATATAACCGGCTTGCCGTCGAAATCTACACGGCAGTCGTCATTCAGCGTCGGAACCCAGGAAAAGTGTCCGTTGTAGTGATAAGGTTTCCCGTCAACCAGGTCGAAATTTCCATGGATGTCTTCCACAGCGTCCCAGAAGGTACAGTGTACATCCGGGGCCTTTGCCGCCATAAAACGCTTGTAGGTTGCCACAGGCATCTTATAGGGCGGAACGGTGTTGTCTTCCTTACAGGTAACAAACCAGATTGGGACATTCTTTGCTTTTTCAATCTGTTCATCCGTGATGGTATCATCCGGAACGGCTTCACAGACCGGGAAGGCTGCTGTCCAGCGCTGCGGGTAATCCAGCACAAGTCGCAGCGTCATAAACCCGCCGTTGGAGTCTCCGCCGATATAGATGCGTTTTCTGTCAATTCCAGGATTTTTCTCAATAAACTCATCAATCAGAGCAAGCAGTGCCGGCGCATACATGGTTTTCCCGTCCAGCTGGATATGTCCGGAACCGGAGTCCATCCAGTATGTCGGACACTGGGGTGCCAGTACATAAGCCCCGCCAAACAGGTCCTGGGTATGTTTCTGGGACAGGGCTACCACACGGTTGGCAGAATAGGCTGCTTTGGGATCCTTTCCGCCTTCCCCGGCACCGTGCAGCCAGATAATCAGGGGATGCAGTCCGCCTTCGGCCTGCGGTACAAAATACCCGTACCGCAGCGGCATATCCTGATAGGTGGAAATACTGTCCACCCATCCATACAGATCCGGCTGACGGTTCTCGATCTTGCGGTCAAACACAAGGCCGGAGATCACTTCCTCCCCGTTCACAATCTCAGTTTTCTGGGTGACCGTATGGAATACAGCCACATACTGATTAAATCCGATCCCTTCCATCTCCCAGGTAAGCGGTTCATTGGGGCCGTACACCGGCTGAAGAGTAATATATTCTCCTTCTTCGACAGGATTGCCCGCCAGGTCTGAGATATAGGCATCCCGGATTTTCAAATATCCCTTCCTCGGGATTTTTTCTACCTGTTCCCCCCGGAACTGCGGCCGCCGTTTGTTCACCATAACAGGGTTTCCCGCCATATCTATTTTTTCGGCAAACACTGTGAAGGTATCCTTGTCCACACAGCCGGACTGCAGGATCTGTCCTGCCGGGAGAATGAATTTCGTCACATACGGCCCGTTATCCGTCACCCTGATTTCGGTAATATATCCTTTTCCCATGTTTATCCTCCTTCCACATACATGTGGGTTTTGTATCCTTGTTACTTTTACCGGCACTACTGCCGTATCATGCATCTTTTTCCCCGGGATTAGGTCCTGTGCCTTTTCTTCTGCAACCCATCCCTCTCAGCTGCCGGTTTGCCCAGAGTCTTTACCGATAATATTTCTCAATCCCTCCGTACCCACGGATCAGCTTGTTCTCCCGGGTTTTCTTAACAAAATTTCCCAATCGTTTCTGGTATTCTTCCGGACGATTTCTTGCCGCATCTATATATGCAACCCGGATGCGCCTGTATGGTTCGGAAAAACGACAGTAGTTTTCCCAAACGGTTGCATCCTGCCGCAGGGTTTCCAGGATATCTTCCGGAAATATAAAAGGGGTTTGGATGAGGGGCAGGATACCCTCCCGGACAGAAGGATGGATCATCCCGTGGGCATCCAGCCAGATCAACCTCTCAATGTTCGGTTGAGAGTATGGACTCCCCTTCCTTCTCGGGGTAAAACGCTGCACACGGTGAACTGCATCCAGATGCTTAACCGTACTGTCGATCCATCCGAAACAGAGAGCCTCTTCCACCGCATCATTATA
>JAFPSR010000053.1 GCA_017413675.1 Clostridia bacterium
CAGTATCCTTGTTATTTTAGAAAGCGATCTTTTCCCGGATAACATTGACCAGGTTGGCGATCGGCACACGTTCCTGTTCCATGGTATCTCTGTCACGGATAGTAACCGCACCATCTTCCAGACTGTCGAAATCAAAGGTGACGCAGAACGGCGTTCCGATCTCATCCTGTCGGCGGTATCGTTTGCCGATATTACCGGTTTCGTCATAATCCACGTCAAATTCCTTCTGCAGCATGGTCAGCACTTCCCTGGCCTGTTCACCCAGTTTCTTCTGCAGCGGCAGTACAGCCACTTTGTACGGAGCCAGAGCGGGATGGAAATGCATCACCACACGGCTGGTCCCGTCCGGAAGCGTTTCTTCATCATATGCTTCACACAGGAACGCAAGGGCCACACGGTCTGCACCCAGGGAAGGCTCGACAACATAAGGGATAAACCGGGCATTGGTAACCGGGTCAATATATTCCAGATTCTCCGTGGAATATTCACTATGCTGCTTCAGGTCATAATCCGTACGGTCTGCAACACCCCAGAGTTCTCCCCATCCGAACGGGAAGAGATATTCAAAGTCCGTGGTTGCCTTACTGTAGAAGGCCAGTTCTTCCGGATCATGGTCACGCAGGCGCAGATGGTCTGCATCGATTCCCAGGCTGTACAGCCAGTCACGGCAGAAAGCACGCCAGTACTGGAACCATTCCAAATCGGTTCCCGGTTCACAGAAGAATTCCAGTTCCATCTGTTCAAATTCACGGATACGGAAAATGAAGTTGCCGGGCGTGATTTCATTCCGGAAGGATTTTCCGATCTGAGCTACACCGAAGGGCAGTTTCTTACGCATGGAACGGGTAATGTTCTTGAAGTTGACGAAAATGCCCTGAGCTGTTTCAGGACGCAGGTACAGTTCCGCAGCACTGTCCTCTGTAACGCCCTGGAACGTTTTGAACATCATGTTGAACTTACGGATGGACGTGAAGTCATGCTTTCCGCAGACAGGGCACTTGATGTCATGCTCGGCAATATACTTTTCCAGCCTGTCGTTGTCCCAGCCGTCGGCACTGATGCCTTCCGCATCCTCGATCAGCTTGTCCGCACGGAAACGCGCCTTACAGGCACGGCAGTCAATCAGCGGATCGTTGAAGCTTCCCACATGGCCGGAAGCAACCCAAACCTGCCGGTTCATCAGAATCGCACTGTCCAGACCCACATTATACGGATTTTCCTGTACGAATTTCTTCCACCAGGCTTTTTTGACATTGTTTTTGAATAACACACCCAGGGGGCCATAGTCCCATGCATTGGCAAGACCACCGTATATTTCGCTGCCTGCGAAAATAAACCCGCGTCCCTTGCACAGTGCGACCAGTTTGTCCATGGTTACTCCACTCATGTTTTTCTCCCTCTTTCCGGGTGGTTTTCCGAAAAAAAAGCCTTCCATCCCCTGTCATGGGACGAAAGGTTCCTTCCGCGGTTCCACCCAATATTGACACTTCCTGTGCCCTGCTTTACGAATACCGCTCCCAGCTGCCCGGAAAAAGGAGGGTTCCCGCGGGCTTTCACCAACCCCCGCGTCGCTTTGGGCCTCGATTTTCTTCTGTCTGATCCCTGCGGTTATTTTGTTTTCTTTCCTTATCATATGCGTCAAGGCCTTTCCCATCAAGTAAAAAGCACGTTAATTGGTGTACTTTCCTGTTTTTTCGCAAAAAGATTGTTCTGCTGGACATACCGGAAACGGAAAGAATATAATAAAGACAGGGTTTTCCCAAATAAATCTATGAAACAGTACAAGGAGACTTTTATGTCTAAGGTTTCAATCGGCATTGATTTCGGCACCCTGAGTGCCAGATGCGTTGTCGTTGATGTATCCAACGGACGGGAACTCGGCAGCGCTGATTTCGTTTATCCCCACGCAGTCATGGATCAGTATCTGAAAGACGGTTCTCCTCTTCCTGCAGATTGGGCTCTGCAGGATCCCCAGGATTATCTGGACGCTCTCTCCACTGTACGCAAAGCTTTGGCAAAAAGTCTGGTTTCCCCCGAGGACGTCATCGGTGTCGGTATTGATTTTACTGCCTGTACCCTGATGACAACCAAGGCAGATGGAACCCCGCTCTGTTTCCTGGATGAATTTCAGCATGAAAAACATGCTTATGTGAAACTTTGGAAACACCATGCCGCCCAGAAAGAAGCCAATGAGCTGAATGCCATTGCGGAAAAACGGGGAGAAAAATTCCTCCACCGGTACGGTGGGAAGATCTCTTCCGAATGGATGCTTCCCAAGATCTGGCAGACCCTCCGGGAAGCCCCGCAGGTTTACGAGGCGGCAGACCGGTTTATTGAAGCGGGAGACTGGCTCATCTGGACCCTGTGCGGAAAAGAAATGCGCTGCGCCACTCTGGCGGGCTATAAGGCCTTGTGGAATAAACGCGACGGCTATCCCGATGATGCCTTCTATGCCGCTCTGGATGAACGACTGCGTCATGTCGTGGATGAAAAACTGAGCCGGGACATCTACCCGCAGGGAACCCGTGCCGGTTATATTACGCCAAAGGCTGCATCGTTGACCGGTCTTCTTCCCGGAACCCCCGTTGCGGTTTGCAACTGCGATGCGCATGTTGCCATGCCTACTGTCGGTAAGGTATCCCCCGGACAGATGTTGATGATCATGGGAACATCCAACTGCCATATGTCCCTGGGTACGCAGGAAAAGGAAGTTCCCGGCATCTGCGGTGTCGTCGAAGACGGCATCATTCCGGATCTGTTCGGATATGAAGCCGGACAATCCTGTTTCGGGGATCATTATGACTGGTTCGTAAAAAACTGTGTTCCCGAAAGTTATGCGGAAGAAGCCAGGGAGAAAAACCTGTCTCTTCATGAACTGCTTACGGAAAAGGCAAGCAGACAGAAAGTCGGACAGCACGGGCTTCTTGCCCTTGACTGGTGGAACGGCAATCGTTCCGTCCTGGTGGATGTCGACCTGACCGGACTGATCCTTGGCCTTACGCTCACCACGAAGCCCGAGGACATCTACCGTGCCCTGATTGAAGCTACAGCTTACGGAACCAGGATCATCATTGACAACTATATCAAAAACGGCATCCCGGTCAATTCCCTGTACGCCGGCGGCGGCATTGCCCAGAAAAACCCGATGCTCATGCAGATCTTTGCCGATGTCTGTAACCTAACGATCCATATCGTCCGTTCTACACAGGCACCTGCACTGGGAAGCGCCATGTTCGGCGCGCTGGTAGCCGGCAGGGAGAACGGCGGGTATGATACCATTGCGGATGCAGCCCAGGCCATGGGCGGTGTTTTGGATCAGGTATATTCCCCCATCCCGGAAAACCATGCCGTATATGAAAAGATTTACGCCGAATATGTCCGTCTGCACGATCTGTTTGGCCGCGGAGGAAATGATGTTATGAAGCGTATCAAATCCATCCGTTTGGAACAGAATTAATCCCATACAGTAAACCAGGCCCCTTTCCCGGTTCTTTCCCGGGAAAGGGGCCTGTTTTTTCATTCCGATACTGGAGCGTTATTCCGGATCATACCAGAACCTGCCGATCATTACAGGGATACCGTCCGTACCCATCTCCTTCATATCGGCAAAGATTCTGTACTTGTTTCCCTGCTGCGGGTAAGTGGTCTTGGACACCATCTCAATCCGGATAATCTTCGGTGCATCCTCCGTACCGACATTGACCAGGAATGTGAACGGGTCATCATTTTTGACGATCTCCGTTATCGTTCCCTTTACTTCATAACAGCGGAGTTTACCGACTCCATCAGCCAGTGTATCATAATCCAACTTGTACGCAGTACGGGTATAAACATCTGCAGAAGGACTGTAATAGACCGTCGTACTGATGACCGTGTCCTCTACCCCTTCCTTCTTCACCCGAAGCGTAAAGGTGTTTTCCCCGTACTTGGTGAAATCAGCCTTGAAGCTGAATTCGCCGTTTTCATTCAGGGTCACCTGTACATCCGGATGGGAATCCAGGCTCAGCTGCACACCGGGTTCCGTTTTCCCGGTAAGCGTAACACTCTTTTCCTTGACAATTTCCCCATCGGTATTCTTGAACTCGGTCGGGATCGTCATGAACGGGCGATGAATAATCACGGAAGCATGGTTGGTTGTATATCCGTTTGCACTGACTTCGATTGCGATCGGGTTATCCCCGACAGCCTCTACCTGCACGTTATAGGAAATATTCCCGTTCCCGTCCTGCAGATCGGATACATCCTGCCCACCGATGGAGACCTTGGATCCGGGGATCACCTGGATCTGGATTTCATAGAGGGAGGAATTAATCTCTACCCTTCCGTCCTTGGGCGCCAGAATCGTCAGCGGCGCAACCGGCACGTTCACCGAGAACACAACCGGGGGCATGACAGTCTGTTTTCCGCTGGAAGAATACAGGATCGGGTTCAGGGTTACTTCCACAACACTGCCGACGGAAGAGACATTGGAAATCCACTGGCTGTCATCCAGGGTTACAACTGCTTTCCCGTCGGAGACTGGGAATGTCCGCTTCAGTTCGGTAATATAGATCAATTCCCCCTGGGAACCCGTAAACGTCAGTTTATGGGCAGGTTTACCGTTCAGCGTAGTTTCTTCGATCGTCGGTTTCATTGCATCGATCTGCGCCTGTTTTTTCGCATCCATGGATTGTTCGATTCCCCGGACAATCCCACGGATCCCAAAGAACAGTCCTGCCAGGACCGCTACCAGCAGTATTGCCGCTGCTGCCAGGATCAGGATAGCCTTCCTGGGATTCTTAAACTTACGGCGCCGGCGCTGTTTTTTCCTGGACAACTGCGCAATCCCTGTGTCATTTCTCATGTCTGTGTTTCTCCCCGCATTCCTGCGTGCAGATGAGCGCGATGTCGATGTGCTCATCTCGTTCCAGGCAGAAACAGGATCGGGTTTCACCTCCGCAGGCGTTTCTTTTTTCCGTTCAACTGTCCTGCGGGATACCTGGTTGGAATCCCAAACGGCGCTGCGCTGGGCGCGTCTGCTTTCCGGATTTTCTTTTCCGGCCCTGCGGGCGGCATCCCTGGCATATGCACGGTTCACCGCATAACGGTTAGTGTCCCGTTCCGCGGTTTCCTTTCCGTTATTGTCCCCATTCCGTTCACGGTTTCTGCTTTCACGGACAGAACCTGCCAGGGAATCCCTGCCGGTTCTTCCGTATGTGTAGTTCTCGTTCCCAACAGGATTCTCTTCTGCGAGTCCCCCGTTTTCATCCCGGACATAAGTCCTTCTGCGAACATATGTAGGTTCGCTTCTGCGAACCGTTTCAGCAGGAACCTCAGGTGTTTGCGTCAGTTCCTGTTCCTTTTCCTCCCCGTCATAAACCGGGCGGCGCGCATGGGCCAGACGCTGGAGACGTTTCTGCATAGTTTCCTGCTGGGCCATTCTGGGAGACGTACGAAGTCTCTCCTCATAGTTTTCCCGGCTCTCCAGTCTGACGGCCTTTTCTTCCTCCAATGCATTAATGATGGATCTCATCCTGCGTTTGGATGTGTCCGCCACCTTGGGCTGTTCTTCCGTCATTTCCGGCTGCAGAGGCATGGAGAAAATGGAAGGTTCCGGTCTGCGTCGGCGGATCGGCACATACTTCTGGGTGTTTCCCGTATGGTCGACTGTTTGTTCCTGTGCTTCATCCGCAGTTTCCGCTGTTTCTTTCTCTTCCGGCGTTGCTTCCGCTGCAGCAGATTCCTGCGCGGGCGCGGAGGCCGGATTCAGTTCTTCTTTCGTATATTTTGCGGTGTGTGCCAAATCTTCCACATCGAGTTTATCGGGTTCTGCCACATCCTGCCCGGCAGGATTCCGGGGTTCCTCTTCCTTCTGCGGGACCGGAGGAAGGTCATCATGCAATTCCTCATCGAGCGGTTTTACTACATCCTCCGCATTTTCCTCATGAAGATAGGACATGGACATGCGGCGGCGGTATACCTTCTTTGGCATGGTTTCCCCATCTTCACGCATACCGATCAGGGTGGTAAACCCGTCCGCAGTGGTATGGGTTTCGGAATCAGGAGAGGACCAGTCCTGCATATCCTCTACATACGGCAGATCTTCCAGATCTTCTGCTTCTTCCTCTTCCGGGATATCTTCAGACAGATCCTCCGTCTCCGTCTCCCCGGCTGCTTTGGAAGCTTCTTCGTCGGATACCGGCTCTTCTTCCTCTTCCGGATGCTCCGTTTCTTCCTGTTCGGGCAATTCTTCTTCGGGCAATTCTTCCCCGACAGGTTCTTCCGCAGGCAGTTCCTCCTGCGGCTTCTCCTTTGTGTCAGCATCTTCCGATACCGGGGCAGCGACCGGGATTACGTTGGGTTCTGTCTGGGGTTTGTCATCCTCTTTCGCATCCCCTTCGAAATCGAAGTCATCATATTCATCGTATTCGTCTTCTTTTTTCCATCTGCCGAACAGACGTGCAAAGAAACCGATCTTCTTAGGCTTTTCTTCAGTTTCTACATCCGGATTTTCTACTTCCAGATCTTCCAAAGTCTCCGGTTCGGCTTCCGCATGCAGCGGCGCTCCGCATCGAAAACACAAAGCATTTGCGTTTCGGTTTTCCGTGCCGCATTTCGGACAAATCATGCCTAGTTCCTCCTAACTGCTCTATGAAAAAGGGGCGCGCAGGACATACCGCGCCACGATAAAAAAGCTACTATATTATACTATCCAATTCCTCTGTGTTTGTAAAGACTTAACCCACTGAATCCATGGCATTTTCCGCTCTCCGCCAAGGCTGGCTCCCCGGTGTATCAACCTATGCAATTTACCGAAATCATGCTATAATAAATTATCTATGTACTTTCGCAGAAGCTGGAGGATTTCCGGATGGAGCAACGCAGAGATCAGTTCAAGGAAGAAACCGTTACCAAGCATACCGGCAGGGTGCTGAACAGCATCCTTTTGGGGATCACTTACCTCTTTCTGTTTCTTTTTGCTGCCATGGCACTGCTGGGATTGAGCCAGCTGGTAAATCTCCGGTTCTACATCGGGAACTTTATCCTTCTGATTCTGGGCGGGTTGGGAACCTTCCTGACGAATCGTCAGGTCCGCAGGCTCCGCACCGAATATGATTATACCTTTACCAACGGGGACATGGAAATTGCCCGCGTCATGAGTGGGAAAGTCCGTAAAAACGTGATCCAGTTTCGCATGAGCGAAATCCTGGACGGCTGCTATGACGGAACGGAAAAAGCGCAGAAGCTGCGTTCCGAAAAAGGATATAAAGTCCTGAACTGTACGCTGAACAGTGATACGGAAAAACTGATTCTTCACCTGAACCGTGTCGGCCGGCCTACGCTGGTCGTGATGGAACCTTCCGATACCATGGCTTCCCTTATGGCGGATTACAACCGCTCCATCGATATGACACGGCCAAAGGCCTGAACGGAGGATCCTCTTGATTTATCTGGACAACAGTGCGACAACCCGGCCGTTTCCCTCTGTAATTGAGGCAATGAGCCGATGCATGTCAGAGAATTATTTCAACCCTTCCGCCGCTTATATGGGCGGTATGCAGGTCGCCCGCGAGATGGAAGAAACCCGGCGTCTGATCCGGGAAGAACTGGGCGGCGGCAGCCTGAATGTCATTTTTACGTCCGGCGGTACCGAAGCGGATAACCTCTGTATCCAGGGAATTGCCCGTTCCCTGCGCGGCCGGCATGGCCATATGATTACAACTGCCATTGAACACCCCGCCGTATCCAATCCGTTCTCCTATCTCAAACAAATGAACATCGAGACTACGGTTGTTGGGGTAGATGAAACCGGAAGGATAAACGAAGAAGCCCTTCTTGATGCGGTGCGAGAGGATACCGTCCTGGTCAGCATCATGCATGTCAACAATGAAACCGGCACCATACAGGACATAGCCAGGCTCTGCAGGCTGATCAAGGCAAAAAACCCGCATACCCTGTTCCACACCGACGGTGTACAGGCATTTATGCGTGTCCCTATCCAAATGGAAAAGAACGGGATCGATTTTTATTCGCTGTCCGGTCATAAGATTCACGGCCCCAAGGGGGTCGGAGCCCTGGTCACCGGAAAAAATCCCCGTCTCCTCCCCCTGCTTCTGGGCGGCGGTCAGGAAAAAGACCTGCGTTCCGGAACGGAGAATACCCCTGGAATCATCGGATTGGGAGAAGCGATCCGCTGTATGCGCATGCAGGATATTGCCGGGATGCGGATCCGCAGGAATGTCATGAAGGAACGCCTGCTCCGGGAGATTCCCAAGTCCTCCTATAACGGGGCAGAAGACACCCAGGCTGCTCCGCACATTCTGAACATGTCTTTTCCGGTTGCCAGAGCAGAGGTTCTTCTGCATGCCCTGGAAGGAGATCAGATTTATCTCTCCGCCGGCTCTGCCTGTTCTGCCAAAAAACGGCAGCCTTCTCCTGTCCTTACAGCTATGGGGTTATCTCTGGAGCGTCTGAACGGGGCTATCCGTATCAGTCTTTCCCCTCTGAACACAGATGAAGAGATCAATTTTGCAACCGAAAAAATCATCTCCCATGTACGGGAACTTGAACAATTCAAAATCAGATAAGGAAATTGGAAAAATGGATAATTCACAATGGGTTTTGCTTGTCCGCTACGGGGAAGTATTTCTGAAAGGCCTGAACCGCGGTTATTTTCTCTCCACCCTGCGCCGTCACATCCGCAGGACCGTTGAGCCTCTCGGCGGAACCGTAGACGGCGAGGAAGGAAGGTTCTATGTCCGGAACATTGCCGACATGGACGAAACCGTACGCCGGGTTTCCCGGGTTTTCGGCGTTCACAGCGTCAGCCCTGCCCTGGAAGTGGAAAAGCAGTATGAGATCATCAGCGCTGCAGCAAAGGAAATGATGCAGGAAAAGACCGGCACTTTCAAAGTACAGTCCCGACGTGCCGACAAGAACTTCCCGCTGGACAGCATGCAGATGAATATGGAACTGGGCGGAGACATCCTCTCTGCCAATCCCGCCCTGAAAGTGGATGTACACGACCCGGATTATGTGCTGGAAGTCGAAGTCCGCGAAAAAGCATATCTGCATCTGGATACCATCCCGGCAGTCGGCGGCATGCCCATCGGGACCAACGGCAGGGCATTGACGCTTCTGTCCGGCGGCATTGACAGTCCGGTTGCCTCGTACATGATTGCAAAACGCGGCGTTATCCTGGAAGCCATCCATTACCATTCCGCCCCGTTTACCTCTGAACAGGCCAAGCAAAAGGTCATAGACCTGGCGAAAATCCTTTCCGAATACTGCGGACCGATCCGTCTGCATGTCATCCCGTTTACCCGCCTGCAGCAGGAACTGTATACCAAATGCCCGGATGCACAGCTGACCGTCCTGATGCGCCGCTACATGATGCGCATTGCCGAAGCCGTAGCCCTGAAAAACGGATGCTCTGCCCTGGTAACCGGGGAAAGCATCGGCCAGGTAGCCAGCCAGACAATGGAAAGCCTTGCCTGTACTGATGCGGTGGTCAATATGCCTGTATTCCGTCCCCTGATCGGCTTTGACAAATCCGAAATCATCGAGAGGGCAAACAAGATCGGCACCTACGATCTTTCCATCCTCCCTTATGAGGACTGCTGTACCATCTTTACCCCCCGCCACCCCGTTACCCATCCCAAGATTGAATCCATTGAGAAGAGTGAACCCCTGATCGACGGGGATGCCCTGGTGCAGGAAGCTCTGGACAACGAAGAAATCATCCTCGTGCAGGCATAGGAAATGCCTGCCTACATGACCGGAAGGAAGGTACCGTTATGCAGCTGGAAGCTTTGCTGGATACCCTGAAGCGAGATCCGTCATTTATGCAGAATGTCACTATGTGGCATACCGTGGAAGCCTCACAGGGGCATTATGCGGATTTCCCTGCGCAGTTGGACGGACAGATCATCGAAGCATTGAAAAAGCGGGGTATTTTCCGTTTATACAGTCATCAGCGGGAAGCTGTGGATCTGGCACTTGCCGGAAAAAACGTAACAGTCGTTACTCCGACAGCCAGCGGCAAAACCTATTGCTATAACCTCCCCGTACTGGATGCAATTGCCAAGAATGAGGATGCACGTGCCCTGTACCTGTTCCCGACCAAAGCCCTTGCTGCAGACCAGGTTGCGGAACTGTATGAGCTGATCCAGGAAACCGGTCATCCGATCAAGGCCTTCACTTATGACGGTGATACCCCGACTACAGCCCGTACCAAAGTACGCCAGGCCGGGCAGATTGTCGTCACGAACCCGGATATGCTGCACAGCGGGATCCTTCCCCACCATACGAACTGGATCCGTCTGTTTGAAAACCTGAAGTATGTTGTAATTGATGAAATCCACGCTTACCGCGGGATTTTCGGTTCCAACCTGAGCAATGTCATTGCACGCCTCAAAAGGATCTGCGCTTTTTACGGTTCCCATCCGCAGTTTATCTGCTGTTCCGCCACCATCCGCAACCCGCTGGAACTGTCGGAACGATTGACCGGGGAGGAAATGGTTCTGGTCGATAAAAACGGTGCCCCGCACGGTACGTCACATTTCGTTTTTGTCAATCCCCCGTTGATCAACGAACAGCTGGGAATCCGGAAGTCTTCCCTGACACAGACCCGGCAGATCGCGGATATGCTGATCCGCAACCGGATCCAGACGATTGTCTTTGCCCGTTCCCGGTTGAATGTCGAAGTTCTGACCACCTATCTCAAACGGAATGTCCAGAACTCCCTGGGCAATGCCGATGCCGTACGCGGATACCGCAGCGGTTACCTTCCCACCCTTCGGCGGGAAATTGAGCAGGGGCTGCGGCAGGGCCGGATCATGGGAGTGGTTTCTACCAACGCCCTGGAACTGGGCATCGATATCGGTGCTCTGGAAGCCTGTGTCCTGTGCGGATATCCCGGGACGGTTGCTTCCGCCCGCCAGCAGTCCGGACGCGCAGGCCGCCGGGGAAGTGCCAGTGTAACCTTCCTGGTTGCCTCCTCTTCTTCCCTCGACCAGTTCATCATGAAGAACCCACAGTACCTGCTGGATTCTTCCCCGGAAACAGCGCTGATCAATCCCAACAATCTCTACATCTTGATGAATCACCTGAAATGCGCAGCTTATGAACTCCCGTTCCGTGCCGGAGAGGAGTTTTCCTTCTCCAACAGTACCGGACAGATGCTGGAATATCTGAGCGAAGAAAACATCCTGCGCAAAAGCGGCGGCAGATATTTCTGGTCTGCGGAAGAATTCCCCGCCAGCGAGATTTCCCTGCGCAGTGCGGATGAAGAGAATTTCATGATCATCGATATTACAGATGCTTCCCATCACCGGGTCATCGGGGAAATGGACCGCTTTACCGTACCGATGCTCCTGCATGAACAGGCAATCTATATCCACGAAGCCAACCAGTACCAGGTGGAAAAACTGGACTTTGACGATAAAAAAGCCTATGTACGTTCCGTCGATGTCGATTACTATACGGACGCCGACCTGAATACATCCCTGCGGGTCCTGGATATTCTCCAGCAGGATGACCAGGGCCTGATTGCCCGTTATGAGGGCGAAGTCCTTGTCTCTTCCTTGGTCACCATGTTCAAAAAGATCAAGTTTGACACCCACGAAAACCTGGGGTATGGTCCGGTGAATCTCCCCGAACTGGAAATGCATACCACCAGTGCATGGTTTACCATCCCGGATTCCGTGCTGGAAGGACTTGGCAGTGAAGAAGCCCAGAGCGGCATGACCGGTATTGCGCATATTCTGCGTACACTGGCCCCGCTGTACCTCATGTGTGCCCCGCAGGATTTGTGTGTTACCTATCATGTCAAAGATCCGTTCACCGGCATGCCCACCCTGTTCCTCTATGACACCATACCGGGCGGGATGGGGCTTGCAGAGCGTGTGTATGAGATTTTCCCGATGCTGTTGGAACAGGCTATCGGCATCATCAAAAACTGTACCTGTGAAAACGGATGTCCCGCCTGTACGAATCCGCTGGATAACGGCGGAAAACAGGCCGCCGTTACCCTGTTGGAGAGGATGATCGCCCGTTGAGTACTCTTCGTGACCGTCTCCGGCAGATTTCCGCCCGACAGGAAGAGCAGAACGAACCCGAGGTTCAGGAGTGCCTGGTGTTTGAAAAACGGTATCCGCTTCTTCCCCATGTTGTTTCAGAGCATGCGATACATTTGCTTTTTCCAAATCTCACGGATATCTACACTCCGGAAGGCGCTCTTTTTCTGGATACAGAAACCACTGGTCTGAGCACAGGGACAGGAACTGTCGCCTTCCTGGTCGGGATCGGGTATGAGGATACAGATTCCTTCCGGGTCTGTCAGTACCTGATGCGGGATTATCCGGAAGAGGATAATCTTCTGGACCGGATTGCCTTCCATCTTCGGAACAGCAACTCCGTTTTCAGCTACAACGGCCGTACCTTCGATATCCCGCTTCTCCGCACCCGGTTTATTATGAATGGGAAACGGGATGCCTGGAGGGAATTGGAGCAGGGTGACCTCCTTTATCCGGCACGCCGCATATTCCGGCGCCGTCTTCTGGACTGTTCTCTCGGCAATATCGAAACCAATATTCTGGATGTTGCACGTGGGGAAGATATTCCCGGCGCCCTGATCCCTGCCAGATACAACCTGTTCCTGCAAACCAGGGATATGGGCCTTCTTAATGAGATTCTGGCGCACAACCAGCAGGATATCTATTCCCTATACCTGCTTTTACACAAAGTGGCCGAGATCATGGACGACCCGTACTGCCTTACCAACAGTACCGACCGGTTCTCTGTGGCCGTCCATCTGCAGCGGGCAGGGGAACGGCAAAGAGCCAGGGAACTGCTTACGCATGTGGAAAACGGGGCCTACTTGGGAAAGGCTCAGCGTGCACTCAGCATCCTGTACAGACAGGACGGCTCTCTGGATACCGCCATTGAGCTTCTCAAAGACATGGCCCGCCGGAGACTGGAAGGAGTTTATCCCTTTGTGGAGCTGGCCAAGATCTATGAGCATGCCAAACGGGACTATGACATGGCACTGAAGATCACCGAATATGCTGTTGCCCACGCGGATCTTGCCGAGCTGCCAGCCCTGATGCACCGCAGGGAGCGCCTTGTCCGAAAAATTCACCGTGCCGAATCTGCCAAGGAGGGATCATAAATGGGAAAAGGTAACTTCCGGGCTGTCCTGGGATATCTCGCGCAGCTTCTGGGCAACCGGAATGCGGCTCTGCATCATTATGCAGCGGCTTTTTCCAAGGGAACCGATAAAATCACACCCCTTGGCGGCTATGCCCAGCTTCTGGCGGATAAACGGGATTTTGCCGGTGCCCGCAGTGTATACCGCCGTATCCTGTCCCTGTCCGGCAATGCCGGACGGAAAAGTGCCCTGTACAGTTATTCCAGCCGTATGAATATTGTTCTGACCACCTGGAAATGCGGGGAGCTGGAACATGCCATCCGTCTGGCGGAAGCCCTCGCGGAACAAAATCGGACTGCCCTATCCCTGGGCATTCAAGGGCTTCTGTATATTGAAAAAAGCAAGGAAACCCGGGATTTCGAACCTGTCATCCGTTTTTGTGAGGAAGCGCTTGCCTATGACGCGGATGATCCCGTGCTGCTGGACAATCTGGGACAGGTTCTTCTGTTTGCTGGAAATATGCGCCGCAGTGAAAAATACCTGCGAAAAGCACTTGAGAAAGGTCCGGACCAGACCGACACCATGGGGGCACTGGCTCGGGTACTGGCTCTGACAGGGAAAACGGAGGAAGCTTCCCTTTGGAATCAGAAAGCCCTTTCCCGGAAGGAAAACCCATACCGTTCACTCTCCAGGGACTTCCTTCTGGAAACCGCATCCCTGCTGCAGCCTTCTGCCGACAGGCGGGAACAGGAGGAACCCAAATGAGAATTATCCGTACCGAAAATGTACTGATCAATAAAATCCAGGATACTTTCCTCAACAAAGCCTTTATCACCTTTCTGATCATCGGGGTAGTCAACACACTGAACAATATCTGGATCAGTTATCTGTGTTCAAAATGGATCCCGAATGTTAATCTTGCCTTTATTGTGGGATATCTGATTTCCATGTGCATCAGCTATGTCCTCAACTCCATTTTTACCTTCCATGCCTCCCTCAGCCTGACCCGTTTTTTCAAGTTCGCCATCTCCACGATCCCGAACTTCCTGATCCAGAACCTACTGGTCTTCCTGATCTATAATCTGGCACACGGACCCAAGCTGCTTGCCTACGCTCTTGCTGCGGTGATCGGCATGCCGGTTACATTCCTGCTTCTGAAGCTTTATGCTTTCGCCCAGAAGCGCAAAAAGACACAGACGGAAACATAAGGATGAACGAGAAAGAGAAGCTGCTTTCCCCAAGGCGGCTTCTTTTTTTCTTTCCTGTCCTGTGCTATACTATAATTAGGAAATTATAGGTTGAGGGTTGTCATGGAAACGACGGAACACCGCATAGATAGTATCGATAAAGGCTCACTGGCTGAAGAAATCGGTCTGAAGAAGGATGATGTGATCCTTCTGCTGAACAACGAGCCTTTCCTGGACCTGATTGATTACGAAGCCCTTCTCAGCTGCACGGAACTGACGGTTACCTATCGCCGCGGGAACAAGGAGCACGCAGTAACCGTGGAGAAAGAAGAATGGGAAACCCTTGGAGTCAATTTCACCGAAAGCCTGCTTCAGACCCGGGTATGCCGGAACCACTGTGTGTTCTGTTTCGTGGATCAGAACCCGAAGGGACTGCGAAAAACGCTGTATGTCAAAGATGATGACTGGCGCATGTCCCTGATGATGGGTAATTTTGTAACCCTGACCAACGTCAGTGATGAAGAACTGGAAAGGATCATCCGCCGCAAGGTTTCCCCCCTGTATATCAGCGTACATGCCACCAATCCGGACGTGCGTGTGCGCATGATGCGCAATCCCCAGGCAAACAGGATCATGGACCAATTACATCGTCTTGCGGAAGGCGGGATCCAGTATCACTGCCAGCTTGTGGTCTGCCCAGGCTTTAATGACGGGAAAATCCTGGAGGATTCCATCCGGACACTGGCTTCCCTGTTCCCTGCTGCCCGCTCCGTTGCCCTTGTCCCGGTCGGATTAACCGGACATCGTCAGGGACTGGAACCGTTGACTCCCTTTAACGCGAAAACCGCTTCCGCCGTTCTCGATATGGTGGAAGGTTATCAGAAGACTTATCTTGCTTCTCTGGGAACCCGCTTCGTATTCGCTTCGGATGAGTTTTATTCCATTGCCGGAAGACCGATCCCTTCTTTTGAAGACTACGAGGAATTTGCCCAGATCGAAAACGGAGTCGGACTGCTCCGGCAGTTCTTCCAGGAGTTTGAGGATGCAGCCGCCTATGCGCAGGAAGAGGGGTTTACTTCCCCGGTCCAGGCACGGGACAAAGAAGTCCTCCTGGCCTGCGGAGTCAGCGCTGCCCCGTATCTGGAAGGGCTTCTCTCCGCCCACCCGGTTCCCGGGGTCCATCCCCGTGTATTTCCGATTGAAAACCGTTTCTTCGGTCCTTCTGTCACGGTTACGGGACTTCTTACCGGTTCGGATTTTCTCCGGGAACTCAAGGAAGTCCGGGTAGACCGGATCCTC
>JAFPSR010000054.1 GCA_017413675.1 Clostridia bacterium
TGTGATTCTGGACGGAGAAGACATCTTTGATAAAAAAACAAACCTGAAAGCGGTTCGCCAGAAGGTCGGACTGGTATTTCAATATCCGGAATATCAGCTTTTTGAAGAAACGGTTTTCCAGGATGTCGCCTTCGGCCCCAGGAATCTGGGCTTGCCTGAAGATGAAATCGCCGACCGGGTAAAAACAGCCCTTGCCATGGTAGAACTTGATTTTGAGCAGTATAAAGACTTAAGTCCCTTTGAGTTGTCAGGTGGACAGAAACGCCGTCTTGCCATTGCAGGTGTACTGGCTATGGATCCGGCCACTTTGATCCTGGATGAACCCACTGCCGGTCTGGACCCCAGAACCCGGGACCGTATCCTTTCCATGGTGGAAAAGTGGCACGCAATCGGGAAAACCATCCTGATGATTTCCCATTCCATGGAAGATGTCGCCCGTCTGGCTGACCGGATCTTTGTCATGAATCACGGGCATCTGGTAATGACAGATACCCCTGCACGGGTTTTTTCACAGTTGGAAAAACTGAAGGAGATGAATCTGGGCGTCCCGCAGGTAACACGGCTGTGTTACAGTTTGCGGGAAGCCGGTTTCTCCATCGATTCTTCCATCTATACGCTGGATGAAATGGAGCGCGTCCTGATCGCTTCCCTGAAAGGAGGCACGCAGGATGCTTAGAGACATTACGCTCGGCCAGTATTTCCCCGGGGACTCCTGTATTCATAAACTGGATCCGCGCTGCAAACTTCTGATTACTACTATCCTGATTGTGATCGTTTTCTGCGTCAAATCCTTTATTTCCTATGCCCTGCTGGCCGTATTCCTTCTGGTTGCAGCTAAACTGAGCGACATTTCCGTCCGTTACCTGTTCAAAGGGCTCAAACCTTTGTGGTTTATTATCATACTCACTTTTATCCTGAATGCTCTTCTGACCACCGGGGAACATGTCATCGTAGCCCTCGGATTTATCCGTCTGACCTGGGAAGGCCTGCGTAACGCATTGTTTTTCTCCCTCCGACTGATTTTCCTGGTCCTTTCCACGTCTCTTTTGACGCTGACCACCTCCCCGATTTCCCTGACGGACGCGATGGAATCCATTTTCCGTCCTTTGGCAAAAATCCACTTTCCCGTACATGAACTGGCTATGATGATGACCATAGCACTGCGGTTCATCCCAACCCTGTTGGATGAAACCGATAAAATCATGAAAGCGCAGTCTGCGCGTGGGGCGGATTTTGAAAGCGGCAATCTGCTGAAACGCGCCAAATCCATGGTTCCCCTGCTGGTTCCCCTGTTCGTTTCCGCTTTCCGGCGGGCAGATGAGCTGGCGATGGCGATGGAAGCCCGCTGTTATCACGGCGGGAACCACAGAACCCGTCTGCATACGCTCCGTTTCGGAAAGCAGGATGGATTAGCCCTGTTGATTACAATCATCGCTATGGCAGTTGTTTTAAGTTCACAGGTCCTGCCGAAACTGATCCTGCCGCTGCTGGTGCACTAAAAATGGAAATCCGCCGAATCGCTTTGCAAATAGAATATAACGGTTCCGCCTATGCCGGATGGCAGCGCCAGAAAAACGCGCTCAGCATCCAGGAGGTATTGGAGAATGTCCTCTCCTGCCTGTGTAATGAAGGAATCTCCCTGACTGGCGCCAGCCGTACTGACGCGGGTGTCCATGCGAGAGGCCAGGTTGCACACTTTGAGACCACCTGCTCTATCCCGGGGGACCGTTTTGCTTATGCATTGAATACGCTCCTTCCACCGGATATCCGGGTTCTTCATTCCCGGGACGCTGCCCCTGATTTTCATGCCCGCTTTCAGGCCAAAGGAAAAGTATACTCTTACCGGTTCCTGAATGCGCCGCATAACAGTGCCCTGCTGTTTCCCTATGTATGGCATATTCCCGGGACTCTGGATACTGATCGTATGCAGAAAAGTCTTCCTGCCCTGGTCGGCACTCATGATTTTTCTTCTTTTATGGCAGCCGGGAACCAGAGCAAAACGACTGTACGGACAATTTACCATACAGAGCTGCAAAAGGAAGGGCAGGTTCTTCTATTCCGGATTTACGGGAACGGATTCCTGTACAATATGGTCCGCATTATAGCCGGATCCCTGGTATACATCGGTTTAGGGAAGGAATCTCCGGATCTTTTTTCCCGGGCATATGAAAGTCATTCCCGGATCCTTCTCGGGCCTACCGCACCTCCCCAGGGACTTTGTCTGGAGAAAATCTACTACGAAACTGTTCCCTGGGAACAGACCGGTTATTTTGAAGGAGAACAATAAACATGCTGCGGGAAGCTAAATATGAAGATCTGGATGCCCTGCTGAAGCTGTATCTGGATCTGCATGAAGATCACATTCCACAGAGGGACACGCATCTTCTGGATACCTGGAAGAAGATCCTGGATGATCCCAATCATCACCTGATCGTCAATGAAATCCAGGGAAAGATTGTCTCTTCCTGTGACTGCATGATTATTCCGAACCTGACCAGGAATGTTCGTCCATATGCTTTTGTGGAGAATGTTGTCACACATGCGGATTTCCGCAATCACGGCTATGCGGGGCAGTGCATTGACTATGCCGTCTCCATTGCACGGCAGGAAAACTGTTATAAAGTCATGCTCCTGACCGGTTCCAAAGAGGAATCGATCCTCCGTTTTTATGAAAAACACGGCTTCAACCGGCAGGACAAAACAGCCTTTATCCGGTGGCTGTGATCCATTCGAACAAACACAGAAAAACACAGGCCCTGTTGGTTCTTTCCCAACAGGACCTGTTTTATGTCCCGCATTCCTAGTTTTCAGGAGGAAGGATTCGGAACAATCCTTCATGCCCACAGGCAATCCAGCATGTTTCCCCCACCGGAGCAATGAATTCCGGATGTCCCGGCAGCACGGTCCGGTCAAGCAGACGCGGTGCATCTTCCCTGCTGACATCCAATCGCTCCATAGTCCCGAAAATCCGATGCAGCAGGATCAGTTGATTTCCTACCAGATACGGCATACCCTGCAGCTGAGCTCCTTTTACCCCATGCATTGCCTCCGACTGCATAACTGCAGCTGTATCGGCAGGATTTCGATAAAAACCGCACTTTCTGAAATGCACAACCCAGATACGGTCTCCGTCGATGGCAGCCCCGTCTTCAAACGGACATGCCTCCCCGGCCGGACTCCAGGATACGGGCGCCGGTTCCAGTGTTTTTGTATTGACCCAGACAATCCCTCTGGCAAGCGGGAGAGCAGCCATGTAACCGGAAGAATGGATCGAACGGCAGAGATGCCGATGATACAGGATCCCCCCTGAGGGAATCGTTTTCTTCAGCTGCAGAGTCCCGTCTGTCTGAAGTTCCAGGAAACCAATTAAACCCTGATCGAGTTCCGCAGCAAGCAGACCGGATTCCGGGATCGGGACGACCTGCCTGACCCCATACTGCGGATGTGTCCATCGTCCTGTCTGTGCAAATCCCGAACCTGCGGAGAAAATCCATATTGAAATCCCATGGGTTCCTTCCGCCACATACAGGTGCTGATTCATCCGGGCCACATCATGCGCAATGTCTTCTGTATAAACATGGTATGCCGGTTTTTCCTTCCCGCTGTCCCGCATCGCATACAGTCCGTCATTTCCGCAGGCAAGAATCACAAAATCCCCTTCCTGGACGAAAGAATGGACCTGTCCTTTGCAGGTGAAAATGTTCTCGACCTCGACCGAAGGAACATTCTCCCGGGGAGATGCACACGGTTCAGTCGGCCGGGCATCCGGGAAATCCAGCACATGCAGTCCGGTATCTGCCCCGGCCACATAGAGTTTTCCATTCCCACTGGCAACACCCATTGCCGGAGCCCGGGAAGTCTGCAGTGGAGGCGGGACTTCTTTTTGTCCCTCCTCCGGTGGAAGCCGGTAGTAAGCTGAGATTCTGGGTGCGGTCGGATCCTGTATATTTACTGCAAAAACACCGTTATGGGTATCCGCAACATAAGCATATCCGTTAGATGCTGTCACGCGCCAGGTATCTACGGTTCCGAAAAACGGAGGGAATTTAATTTCAGACAAAACTGCAGGTGCTTCCGGAATAGACACATCCACAAGGGTCAGCCCATGACCGCAGCCGTAACCTTCCCGTATCATTTCCGCTGTCATATAAGGATACTTCTGGTATTTCCGGCGGTTTTTCAACGTAGCACTGTGATGACCGCTCGCCGCAAGGCACAAGCCATCCCGTACAAAGACCCCATCCGCAAACCCATCTATGAAAAACGAGGACACAACCTTCGGTTTATACGGATCTGCAATAGAGGCAATAAAGACACGCTTGTTCATCCAATCACCGACATAGGCATAATTACCGTCTACGCAGACAGACTGTGCTTCCCCCGCATAAAAAGAGGAACAGAATTCCGGATGTGCAGGATCCCTGACATCCCAGATTTCCACCCCCATATGCCGGTTGGCAACCAGACACAATCCATTGGCGGCACAAATCCCGGTGGCAAGCTCCAGCGTATCCAGATGGCAGAGAAGTTTCATGTTTTTCGGATCCCGCACATCAATCACAAAAAGACCATCCGGGCGGGCCGTCACAAAAGCAATTCCCTCTTCCGAAACTGCTACCTGCCGGCTTACACGCATTCCGTAAATCCGTCCAAGCTCCACCGGTTCTCCTGTTTCGGGAAGCGAGTAGACAACCAGCATATCCCTGCATGCTGCATATGCCAATGTCCCTTCCTTGTTCAAAGCAACATCCGCACAGCCTGGAAGAGGGATTCGGTACTCCAGAGAAAGGGCCTGTCCGAAAGGGGTTTCTTCCGGAAAAATAACAGATGAGGAAATGCTCCCGTTAAGTACAGACATCTGAGGTGCTCCTCCTTATTTATATAACTATAACCTATGAGAATTATAACGTGTACTGCTTCGCGTAACAAGCCATACTTGCATCAACAGAAAAAAAGCAGGCGCCATGCCCCTGCTTTCTCTTTCCTTTCGTATCCTTCCGTCTTATTTCCCGGCTCTTTCGAAGCTGGAGACAAGATCGACAGCCCGCGGTTTATTCAGGATCACAACATCTTTCTGCCTGCCCCCGTCTTCCCCGTCCAGTGTCCATTCGACTTCTTCCGAAAAGTGGAATGTGATTTTATCTGTGCTGAACAGGTAGATATACTGTGGTTTTCCTTTTTCCCTTCTCTTTCCTCTGGTTCTCAGGATTTCATCCGGTCTGGGTTGACGAATCAGCACCACTTCGAATTTCCCGTCATCAAAACGTACCATCTCTTTGGGAAGGTCTATGATCCCAGCCAGCCTCGTTGCATTGGACACACTGCCAAACAGGAAATCCCCGCTGATCACTTTCCCCTCGGTTTCGATATCTGCATGGAACGGCCGGATCTGGAAAGCGTACTGAATTCCGAAAAGCAGATAAGCAAGATGCCCCAGCATGTTTTTCAGCTTTTGCGGTGTAGTATAAGCTGTCTTTGTAAAGGCCCCGAAGGAAGCTACGTAATCGAAGAAACGGTCTCCGTTAAAAATCCCGATATCATGCTGATGAGTTTCCCCATATACAGCCACATTCACTGCCCGGTCAATCTGTGTCGGCATTCTGAGGGATGTTGCCAGATCATTGGTTGTTCCGGAAGGAACATATCCGACAACCACCTTGGAGTTGCTCTCCATCACACCGCAAAGGACCTCATTCAGCGTCCCGTCCCCGCCACAGCAGATGATTCTGTCTACTTTATCCGCCATCTGCCGGACGATGCGTGTAGCATCTCCTTTTCCTGCGGTTGTATACACCTGGGCAGTCTGTCCGCTTTCGTTCAGTACACGCATAAGAACCCGAGCGGCACGTCTGGCTTTTCTCCGTCCGGCCATGGGGTTCATGATAATCAAGGTCCTGATTTCCTGCATCGAGACACCTTCCTCTATTCCCTTTCCCCTGCATTATAACAGGATCCCGGCCAAATTCCTAGATGCCGTATCTGTCCGGCCTTTTCCCCAGGATCCCATTTCTTCCCGTCAATCCTTCTCTATTTGGATGTAGGTTTGTCAAACA